>NZ_JALCZB010000031.1:0-48538 GCF_022690745.1 Anaeromyxobacter sp. SG64
ACGGCGCGCACCCGGGCGCCGCTCGACGACGCCGCCCGGGCGGACCTCGTCGAGGCGCTCGCCGCGGAGCGGCCCGTCGCGGACCGCGCCCACCGGCTGCTCCTCGACGAGGGGGAGGCGGCGGTCCCCTTCGTGCTCCGCGGCGCGCGGGAGGGGGCGCCCGCCCAGCGGCTCCGCGCGCTCGAGCTCGCGCGCGACATGGGCGTGGAGGAGCGGCTCGATCGGCCCGCCGCGTACGGCGCGCTCCTCGACGCGCCCGACTGCGACGTCCGCCGCGCCGCCGCGGAGCGCCTGGGCGAGGTCGGCGATCCCGCCGCGCTCCCCGCGCTCCGGCGGGCCGCGGCCGCCCGGGTCGAGACGAAGGGGATCTTCGGCATCTCGCGCCAGGCCCCGGCCTGCGGCGCGGCCGAGGCCGCGGCGGCCGCCCGGCGTGTCGAGGCGGCGGTCCGCGCGCCCTGAGCGCCCAACAGGCCAGCGCCGCGCGGAGCCCTGCGCGACGCCCGCGGCCGTGCTAAACGACGCCCGCACTCCATTCCCCTCCCTCCGCTCCGGCGGGGCGGACGGGCTCGCGAGGAGACCGGATGGCGCGGACGAAGGCGACGGCAGCGAAGGCGGCGGCGGGGGCGAAGCCCGCCGCGGTGAAGGCGTCGGGCACCCCGGCCGCGGAGCTCGCGGCGGACGCGCTCGCGCTGCCGGTGTACGAGGAGGACGTCAAGGGCGGACTGCGCGGGCGCCTGAAGGGGCTCGACGCGATGCTCGGCGGCGGCCTCGCGGCGGCCGCGAAGGCCGAGCGGTTCGAGGGAAAGCCCGGTCAGGAGCTGGCGCTCCCGACCCTCGGTCGCGCGCCCGCGGGCCGCGTGCTGCTCGTCGGCGTGGGACCGCGCGCGAAGGCGAGCGCCTTCGCCGCCGCGGGCTTCGAGCCGCTGCGCGTCGCCGCCGGCAAGGCCGCCCGCGCGGCCGGCAAGGCCGGCGCGCGCTCCCTCGCGATCGCGCCGCCCGAGGACGGGTTGGGCGACGTCGCCGCCGCGGCGCGCGCGCTGGCGGAGGGCGCGCTCCTCGGCGGCTACGGGTTCCGGCGCTACAAGAGCGAGGCGCCGAAGCGCGCGCCGCTCGCCGAGCTCACCGTCGCGGTCCCGGCGGGCGCGGAGAAGCTCCCCGAGGTGAAGGCCGCGCTCGAGCTCGCGCGCGAGGTGGCCCTCGCGGTCGCCTGGGCGCGCGACCTCGTGAACCTCGGCCCGGCGGACTGCACGCCGGCGCTCCTCGCCGAGCAGGCGGAGGCGCTCGCGCGCGAGGCGAGGCTCGCCGTCGAGGTGCGCGGCCCGAGGGAGATCGCGGCCCTGAAGATGGGCATGTTCCTCGGCGTGACGCGCGGCTCGTCCGAGCCGCCGCGGCTCGTGACGGTGAGCTACGTGCCGAAGGGCGCGGCGGCGAAGAAGCCCCCGGTCGTGCTCGTCGGGAAGGCGATCACCTTCGACTCGGGCGGCCTGTCGCTCAAGCCCACCGAGAGCATGGTGACGATGAACACCGACATGGCGGGCTCGGCGGCCGTGCTCGGCGCGATGCGCGTCGTCGCCCACCTCGCGCCGCCGTTCCCGGTCCACGCGGTGCTGGGCGCCTGCGAGAACATGCCGGGCGGCAAGGCCTACAAGCCCTCGGACGTGCTCGTCTCGTACGCGGGCAAGAGCGTCGAGATCACCAACACCGACGCGGAGGGGCGGCTCGTCCTCGGCGACGTGCTCGCCTGGGCGGCCGAGACGCTGAGGCCCGCGGCGATGATCGACGTCGCGACCCTCACCGGCGCCTGCGTGGTGGCGCTCGGCCACACCACCGCCGGCCTGTTCGGCCCGGACGGCGCGACGGTGGACGGGGTGCTCGCCGCGGCGCGCGCGTCGGGCGAGGAGATCTGGCGGCTCCCCATGACGGAGTCGCTGAAGGAGCAGCTCGAGAGCGACCGCGCGGATCTCAAGAACACCGGCGAGCGCTGGGGCGGCGCCATCAGCGCGGCGCACTTCCTCCACGCCTTCGCGAAGGACGTGCCCTGGGCGCACCTCGACATCGCCGGCCCGTCGCACGCGCCGAAGGAGCGCGGCTACGTCGCGAAGGGCGGCACCGGGTTCGCGGTGCGGACGCTCGTCGAGTTCGTGCGCGGCTTCGGCCGGTGAGCGCGCCCGCCCCGGGCCGCGCGAGGGGCGCTGCGGCGCCCCCGCCGCCGGGGTAACCTTCTCCCGTGAACGCGATCGACGCGCTCGTCCGGATGCTGCGGCCCGCCGGCGGCGGGGTCCACCTCGTCTCGACCGGCAGGGCGGAGCAGCTCGAGCTGCAGCGCCGGCTCTACGGCGCGGCGGACCAGGACGCGGTCCGCGCCCGCTGGCGCGAGGCGCTCGGCCGCGCCGCGGGGGCGCGCGCGGTGCTCCTCGGGATCCCGTCGGACTCCGGCGGCGGCGTGCAGCGCGGCGCGAACCTCGGGCCGGGCGCGATCCGCGCGCAGCTGCTGGAGGACGACTCCCGGTGGGCCGAGCGGGCCCGCGAGGCCGGGCTCGTCGATCTCGGCGACGTGTTCGTCGTCCCGCAGCTCCTCGAGGACGCCATGCTCTCGGAGGCGCAGCGCGAGGCGAGCGCCCGCGCGCTCTACCCCGACCTCGCCGACGCCGAGCGCCGGACCTGGCCGGTCTCGCCCCTGTCGATCGCCGAGCGCGCCCTCGGGCTCGTCCTCGCCGCCAACCCGCGCGCGCGGGTCTTCGCCCTCGGGGGCGATCACTCCACCGCCTGGCCCGTCGTCAAGGCGCTCGCCGCGGCCCGCCCCGGCCTCGGCATCGTCCAGATCGACGCGCACACCGACCTCCTCGCCGAGCGGCTCGGCGTCCGCTACTGCTTCGCGACCTGGTCGTTCCACGCGAACGAGCTCCTCGGCCGCCGCGGCCGGCTCGTCCAGGTCGGCACGCGGGCGTCCGGGCGCGATCGGAAGCACTGGGAGTCGACGCTCGGGGTCCGGCAGTTCTGGGCCGCGGAGGTGCGCCGCGATCCCGCGGCGGCGCTCGACGCGATCCTAGCCCACGTCAGGGCGTCCGGCGTGCGGGAGGTCTACTTCTCGAACGACATCGACGGCACCGACGCGGCCTTCGCGGACGCGACGGGCACGCCCGAGCCGGACGGGCTCGCGCCGGACTTCGTGTCCGCGCTCGTCGCGCGGCTCGGGCGGGAGGTCGGGCTCGCGGGCGGCGACGTGATGGAGGTCGCTCCAAACGTCGCCCGCAGCGCCGGGGGCGGGCCGCGCACCGTCGCGCTCGCGGCGCGGTACCTGCGCGAGACGATCGACGCGGGGCTCGGGAGCTAGGGGCGCGCCGCCCGGCGGGGTCCGGCGCGCGGCCGGGAAAAGGCGCGGCCGCGCAAAAGAAGAGCCCCGGATCCGTCGGATCCGGGGCCTCGGGTGTTCGGACGGGATCGAGCGGGTCGCTCGTCGGGTCGTTACGCCTTCGCCTTCTCGGCGGCCTTCTTGGGCGTCGCGGGCGTGAGCCCGATGATGGCGCCGATGGCCGCGCCCGCGGCCGCGCCGCCGACGGCGAAGAGCGAGCCGATGGCGGTGACGCCGAGGACCATGCCGAAGACGATGAGCGCCCGGGCAGCGAAGGAGGCGGTGACCGGCGTGCCGAAGATGCCCCCGGCGAGCATCACGCCCGCGTAGCCGCCGTAGAGGAGCGCGGGCAGGAGCGCGACCGCGAGGAAGAGGGCGAGACCGACGCCGGCGCCAACGAGAGCAGGAACCTTCGAGTTCTTCGTCATGACCGTTTCTCCTTTTCGTCCCGGGGCCGTCCGTCCGGCCACCCACCCTCGCCAATGTGCATCTCGCCTGCCAGCTCGTTCGCGTCTCGTTCCGCGGGCTTCCACGCGGCCGTGTCGGGGATTCCCGACGCGCCCGCCATGCCGCCCGACAGCGCGGTGCCGCCCGGGTGGTGCTACCCTCACCCCGTGAACGCCTTCAAGCCGCACCTTGTCGCAGTCGCCGATTATCCGTACGCGAAGGTCGACGCGCGCGTGAAGCTCGACCAGAACGAGAGCCCCGAGGACTTCCCGCCGGAGCTCAAGGCCCGCGCCCTGGCGCGCCTCGAGGCGCTGCCCTGGAACCGTTACCCGGAGCTGCACGCCGAGGACGTCCGCGCGGCGCTGTCGCGCCACGAGGAGTGGCCCGAGGAGGGGATCGTCGTCGCCCCGGGCTCGAACCTGCTCGTCCTCGCCCTCGCGCAGGGTGCGCGCTCCGTGCTCGATACCGCCCCGGCCTTCCCTTACTACAAGGGGGGCGCGACGGCGGCCGGCACCCCGTACCGCTCCATCCCCCTCGGCGAAGGCTTCGCGCTCCCCGTGGACGCGCTCCTCGCCGCCATGGAGGGCCCTCCCGGCGTCCTGTTCCTGCCGAACCCGCACGCGCCCACCGGGCGGCTGTTCGAGACGGCGGAGGTGGAGCGGCTCGCGGCGCGGGCGCGCGAGCGCGACTGGCTCCTCGTCGTGGACGAGGCGTACCACGCCTTCGCGGGCACCGACTCGCGCCCGCTCGCGCGCGCGAACGCGAACGTCGCGATCCTGCGCACCTTCTCGAAGGCGTGGTGCCTCGGCGGCATCCGCGCGGGCTACCTGCTCGCCGCGCCGCGCGTCGCCTCGATCGTGCGGGCGCTCGTGCCGCCGTTCTGCATCCCCGCGCACACCGGCGCGATCCTGCTGACCGCGCTCGAGGCGCCGGGCGCCTTCGCGCCGATCCATGCCCGGATCCGCGCGGAGCGCGCGAGGCTCCTCGCCGGCCTCGCCGCGCACCCGACCTGGAAGCCCTACCCGAGCGCCGCGAACTACGTGCTCGTGCGCACGCCGGACGCGAAGGCGGCGTTCGACGCGCTCGTCGCGAAGGGGATCCTCGTGCGCCGGCAGGATCACTACGCCGGGCTCGAGGGGTGCATCCGCATCTCGGTGGGGACGCCCGAGGAGAACGACGCGCTGCTCGCGGCGGCGGCCAAGCTCTAGGTGACGCGTACGGCGCGCGAACCGGCCTCGCGGGCACGCGAGGCGGGTTCGCGCCCGCCGGGCCGTCACTCCGCTCGCAGGATGACCTTCAGCGCCCGCTCCTTCGCGGCGTTGGCGAACGTGTCGTAGGCCTTCACGACGTCGTGGAGCGCGAACTCGTGGGTGATGAGCTTGCGCGGCGCGAGCCGCCCCGCGACGACGTTCTTGAGGAGCATCGGGGTCGTGTTCGTGTCCACGAGCCCCGTCGTGATCGTGACGTTGCGGATCCAGAGCTTCTCGAGCTTCAGGGAGACGCTCTTGCCGTGCACGCCGACGTTCGCGACGTGCCCGCCCGCCGCGACGATCTCCTGGCAGACGTCGAAGGTGGCCGGGATCCCCACCGCCTCGATGGCCACGTCCACGCCCTTGCCGCCGGTGAGCGCCATGACCTTCTCGACCGCCTTCCCGTCTCCGCTGTTGACGGTCTGGGTCGCGCCGAGGCTCTTCGCGACCTGGAGGCGGTTGTCGTCGAGGTCCACCATGATGAGCTCGGCCGGAGAGTAGAACTGCGCGGTCAGGAGCGCGGCGAGGCCCACCGGCCCGCCGCCGACGATGGCCACCGTGTCGCCCGGCTTCACGGCGCCGTTGCGGACGCCGACCTCGAAGCCGGTGGGGAGGATGTCGCTCAGCATGACGAGCGCGCCCTCGTCCACGCCCGGGGGCACCGCGTAGAGGCTCGTGTCGGCGTACGGGATCCGGACGTACTCGGCCTGCGTCCCGTCGATGAGGTGACCCAGGATCCAGCCCCCGTTCGCGCAGTGCGAGTACATCCCCTTCTTGCACGCCTCGCACTTGCCGTCGGCGGTGATGCAGGAGATGAGGACCCGGTCGCCCTTCTTGAAGGTCGTGACGCCCGCGCCCGCCTCCTCGACGACGCCGACCCCCTCGTGCCCGAGGATCCGGCCGTCGGTGACCGCCGGGACGTCGCCCTTCAGGATGTGGAGGTCGGTGCCGCAGATCGTGGTCTTCACCACCTTCACGATCGCGTCGGTCGGTTCCTTGATCGTCGGCTTCGGCTTCTCCTCCCACGCCTTCTTCCCGGGGCCGTGATAGACGAGCGCCTTCATCGCAACCTCCTCCTTTCGTGGAGCGCCTGGAGCGCGGAGCGAACGCGCCGCACCTCCCGCAGCCTCCCAGACCACGGCCGAAATGGCAGGACCACGACGGAGCCCCGCCGCTTTTCCGGAGCCCCGGGGTCCCTCCGAAGTGGAGCGGCCGAGCCCGCGCACCGAGGCCGGCGCGGCGGGCGCGATCTCCGCCCGCGCCCGGCCGCCGGCCTCGAGCGCTCGTCCGCGTCCCGCCGCGGGCTCCCGCGCTGGGCGCGCGCAGGTGTTCACCGCGCTGTCAGTGAATCCTGGGCAGGAGCGGCAGGCCCGCGACGATCCGCGCCTCCTCCGCCGCGAGCTCGGCGAGGCGTGCGTCCACGTCCCCCGCCCCGTGCCGCCGGGCGAGCTCGACGAAGAGCCGCTCGTGCCCCGCCTCGGACTGCGCGAGCCGGGCGTACAGCTCGCGCAGCCGCGGCTCCTCGAGCGCGCCGGCGAGGAGCGCGAGGCGCTCGCAGCTCCGCGCCTCGATGAGCGCCGCCGCGAGCAGGCGGTCCACGAGCCGACCTTCGCCGCCGCGCACGCGCCGCAGGAGCGCCTGCGCGTATGGATCGCCCCCGTCGGGCGTGAGCGCGACGCCGAGGCGGCCCATCTCGGCGAGCACCGCGAGGAAGTGCTGCAGCTCCTCCTGCGCGAGCCGCGCCACCGCCCGCACGAGCTCCGGGCGGTCGGGGTGCTCGGCGACGAGCTTCACCGCGCTCGCGGCCGCCTTCTTCTCGCAGTGCGCGTGGTCGGCGAGGATCGACGGCAGGTCGGCGAGCGCGACCTCGAGCCAGCGGGGATCGGTGCGAGAGCGGAGGAGCGACACGGCCGGGGTTGTAGCTGCCGTGCCCCTCCCCCGCTCGTCCGCCCCCCCGGGATGGGCTCGGACGGGGATGCGCGCGTGCGCACTTTCGAGTGAAGGCTGGAACTCGAGCGGGGGGGAGAGCGCATGCGCGTTCGGACGGTGGTGGCGGTGGCGTTGCTCGCAGGCGCTGGGGTCGCGCGGGCCGGCGTGTCGCTGGGCGTCGAGACGACCATCGGCGCGGAGAAGCTCGGGGTGGAGCGCGCGCCGCTCTCCAACGAGGCGCTCCTGCCCATGGGACAGCTGGGCGGCACGGTGCTCCTGCGCGTCGGCACGCTCGCGCTGGGCGCCGCGGCCGGCGGCTACTTCCACCGCTCGCAGCTCGAGCGGTACGACGCGAGCGGCCTCGCGGGGCTCTCCTTCGACGTCCTGCCCCTCCTGCGGATCGAGCTCCTCGGCGAGGTCGGTGCCGCGAACCTTCGCACGCGCTCGGACCTCGGCGAGGCCGTCGCGGGCAACTGGTCCACGTTCTACGGCGTGCGCCCGGGCGTCTCGCTGAAGCTCCCGGTGTTCCCGCTCCGGCTCGGCGTGTGGGGGCTCGCGCGCTGGGGGCTGCCCGGCATGGACTCTCACGAGCCGGCCCTCGGGATGCTGGGGCGCGTCGGGGTGGATTTCTAGAGCGACCGGCGGCGGGCGCCCCCGGGGCACCACCGCGCGGCCGGCGAGGCCGCCCGCGCCCGGCGCACGGGCTCCGCGATCACCTCAGCCGAGCGCCGCCACCCGCGCCGCGCCGAGCGTCACCGGCCGGCGCGGGATCCGCCCGAGCGTGAAGCCTCCGACGAGCTCCGCGGGACGGCAGCGCGCGCCCGGCAAGGCGAGCCCGGACAGCTCGGCGAGGAGCCCCACCACCGCCCCGGGCGCCACGCCGCGCTCGCGCAGCTCGGCGAGCGAGAGCGCGCCGTGCCGCTTCGCGAGCCGCTCTCCGTCCTCGCCCACGACGAGCGGGACGTGGGCGAACCGCGGCGCCGCGAGGCCGAGCGCGCGGTAGAGCTGGAGCTGGCGCGCGGTCGAGGGGAGGAGGTCGTCGCCGCGCACGACGTCCGTCACCTCCATCGCCGCGTCGTCGACGACGACCGCGAGCTGGTAGGCCGGGAGGCCGTCCGCGCGCGCCACGACGAAGTCCCCCACCGAGCCCTCCACGTCGAAGGCCTGCGGCCCGTGCACCCCGTCCTCGAACGCGACGAGGCCCGGCTCGCTGCGGAGCCGCCACGCCGGCGCGCGGGTGCGCGCGCGGAGGGCGCGCTCGGCCCTGGAGAGTCCGCGGCAGGTGCCCGGGTAGCGCGGGCCCTCGTCGGACGGCCCGTGGGGCGCCTGCGCCGCGGCGGCGACCTCGGCGCGCGAGCAGAAGCAGGGGTAGACGCGGTCGTCCGCGCGCAGCCGCTCGAGCGCGGCGGCGTAGCGCGGGAGCCGCTCGGACTGGCGGTAAGGTCCGGAGGGCCCCCCCACGTCGGGCCCCTCGTCCCAGTCGAGCCCGAGCCAGGCGAGCTCGTCGAGGATGCGCGCCTCCAGGCCGGGGCGGACGCGCGGGCCGTCGAGGTCCTCGACGCGCAGGGCGTAGAGGCCGCCGGGCGCCCGCGCGGCGAGCCAGGAGAGGAGCGCCGTCCGGGCGTTGCCGAGGTGGAGCGGACCGGTGGGGGACGGTGCGAAGCGGCCGCGGATCAAGGCGTGCCTTGCGTGGCCGCGCGCGCGGCCTGGATGCGGGGATTCGGCCGCGCGCCGGTGGCGTATCGCCCCGCTTTTCAGGTGCCGGATGGGCGCGCCTCCTGATAATGCCTGCCCCCGATCGCCACAAGCCCAAACCTTTCGAGCGCGGCCGAAGGGCCCGCTCACGAGCCCGCTCCTCCATGCCCCGACAGGCCGGCGTCCTCCTCCCGCTCTTCTCCATGCGCTCCGCCCGTGACTGGGGCGTCGGGGAGATCCCGGACCTCGTCCCGTTCGCCCGCTGGTGCGCGGGCGCGGGCTTCTCCATCGTGCAGGTGCTGCCGGTGAACGAGGCCTCGCGCGGGCAGAGCAGCCCCTACGCCGCCCTCAGCGCGTTCGCGGTGGACCCGGTCTACCTGGCCCTCGGCGGGCTCGAGGACTTCGAGGCGGCGGGGGGCGAGGGCGCGCTCTCCGCCGAGGATCGCGAGCGGCTCGCGCGCGTGCGGGCGGCGCCGGCGGTGCGCTGGGAAGAGGTGCGCGCCCTCAAGCGGCGCGCGCTCGAGCTCGCCTTCGCGCGCTTCGAGCGGGACGAGTGGTCCCGCGGCACGGCGCGCGCCCGGGCGCTCGAGGCGTTCCGGCGCGAGGAGGCCGCGTGGCTCGAGGACTACGCGCTCTTCGTCGCCATCCACGACGACGCGCTCGGCGGCCGCGCCTGGATGGAGTGGCCCGAGCCGCTGCGCGACCGCGCCCCGGAGGCGCTCGCCGACGCGCGCGCCCGCCACTCCCGCGCGATCCTGTTCTACGCGTGGCTCCAGTGGCAGCTCGAGGAGCAGTGGCGCGCCGCCCGGCACGCCGCGAACGGCGCCGGCGTCGAGCTCGCCGGCGACCTGCCGTTCATGGTCGCGACCGACTCCGCCGACGTCTGGGCGCGGCGCGACGACTTCCGGCTCGACGCCCGCGTCGGCGTGCCGCCCGACGCGTTCAGCGCGACCGGGCAGGACTGGGGGCTGCCCGTCTACCGCTGGGACGTGATGGAGCGCGAGGGGTACCCCTGGCTCTCCGAGCGCGCCCGCCGCATGGCGGACCTCTACGGCCTCTACCGCGTCGATCACGTGGTCGGCCTCTACCGGACCTACTTCTTCCCGAACGACGGCAGCCCGCCGGCCTTCATCCCCGAGGGCGAGGCGGCGCAGATCCAGAACGGCGAGCGCGTGCTCGGGCTGTTCTCCTCCGGCGCGCGCGTCATCGCGGAGGACCTCGGGACGGTCCCGGACTTCGTGCGCGCCTCGCTGCAGCGGATCGCCGTGCCGGGCTACCGCGTGCTGCGCTGGGAGCGGGAGTGGAACGCGCCCGGCCAGCCGTTCCGCGACCCGCGCGCGTGGCCCGCCCTGTCCGTGGCCACCACCGGAACGCACGACACGGACGCGCTCGCGGACTGGTGGGACGGCATGCCCGGCGACGAGCGCGCCGCCTTCCTCGCCCTCCCCGAGCTCGCCCCGCTGCGGGCGCGCGGCCAGGTCCCCTTCGACGACGGCGTGCGCGACGCGCTGCTCGCCCTCGTCTACGGCGCCGGGTCGGACCTCCTCCTCCTGCCCTTCCAGGACGCGTTCGGGCTGCGCGAGCGGGTGAACGTGCCGGGGACCGTGAACGACGAGAACTGGACGTACCGGATGCCGCGCGACCTCGGCGCGCTCGCCGCCGACCTGTCCGCGCGCGACCGGCTGCGCGCGCTCTCCGAGCGGAGCGGGCGAATCGCGAGGACCTCGGGTGGCGGACGCGACTGAGACGGGGACCGAGCCGGCGGCGGAGATCGCGCGGGCGGCGCTCGCCGAGGAGCTCATCCTCGCGCTCGGGCAGGAGCTCTCGCACGGCACCGGCGTGACGCGCCGCCCCGCCTCGACCTACCGCCTTCAGCTCCACGGCGACTTCGACTTCGAGGACGCCGCGCGCGTCGTCCCCTACCTCCACGCGCTCGGCGTCACGGACCTCTACCTCTCGCCCATCCTCGAGGCCGCGCCCGGCTCGCGCCACGGCTACGACGTCGTGAACCACGGGCGGCTCAACCCGGAGCTGGGCGGCGAGGAGGCCTTCCTCGGGCTCGCCGCGGCGTGCGCCGAGCGGGGCATGGGGATCCTCGTCGACTTCGTCCCGAACCACATGGGCATCGGGGCGAGGAACCCGTGGTGGACGGACGTCCTCGAGAACGGCCCGTCGTCGGTCCACGCCCCCGCCTTCGACGTCGAGTGGCGCCCGCTCAAGACCGAGCTCGGCCACAAGGTGCTCGTCCCGCTGCTCGGCGATCAGTTCGGCAAGGTGCTCGAGGCCGGCGAGCTGAAGCTCGCGCGCGAGGGCGGCGCGCTCGAGGTCCGCTACTGGGACCACGTGTTCCCGGTGGCGCCGCGCTCCGTCCCGCAGCTCCTCCGCCACCGCCTGCCCGAGCTGCGCGCCGAGCTCGGCGAAGGCGACGTCCACTTCCAGGAGCTCGAGTCCATCTGCGTCTCGCTCGAGAAGCTGGCGCCGCGCACCGACACCTCGCCCCAGGCCGTGGCCGACCGCGCGCGCGAGAAGGAGGTGGCGAAGCGGCGGCTCGCGGCCCTCTGCGACGCGAGCCCGCGCGTGCGCGCCTTCGTCGACGAGAACATCCGCGTCTTCAACGGCAGGAAGGGCGACCGGAGCAGCTTCGATCTGCTCGAGCGGCTCCTCGAGGGTCAGGCCTACCGGCTCGCCTTCTGGCGGGTCGCCGGCGAGGAGATCAACTACCGCCGCTTCTTCGACGTGAACGCGCTCGCGGCGATCCGCATGGAGGAGCCGCGCGTCTTCCGGGAGGCGCACCGGCTCGTGCTGGGGCTGCTGCGCGACGGGCACATCACGGGCCTGCGCATCGACCACCCCGACGGCCTGTACGCGCCGCCCGCCTACTTCCGCCGGCTCCAGGCGTCCTACCTCGTCGAGCGGACGCGCGCGCTCGCGGCCCGGCGCGGCACGCCGCTCGACGCGGACACCGAGGCGCTCGTGCTCGAGCGCATCTTCGAGGCGCTCGAGGCGGGCCGGCTCCCCGCGAGGCCGCTCTACGTGGTGGTCGAGAAGATCCTGGTCGCGCCGGAGCGCATGCCGGAGGGCTGGGACGTGGACGGCACCACGGGCTACGAGTTCCTCGCCGCCGTGAACGGGCTCTTCGTGGAGCCGGAGGCGGAGCGCGCCTTCGACGGGATGTGGACGCGCCTCTCCGGCCGCCGCGAGCAGTTCGCCGACGTGGTGGTGGACAAGAAGCGGCTCGTGATGTCCTCCTCGATGGCCGGCGAGGTGAACACCCTCGCGCACCGCCTGAACCGCATCAGCGAGATGAACCGGCGCACGCGCGACTTCACCCTCAACGAGCTCACCCGCGCGCTCGTGGAGTTCGTCGCGCTGTTCCCGGTCTACCGCACCTACGTGACCCGCCGCGGCGAGGTGGACGATCGCGACCGGGCGCTCGTCGAGCGCACCATCGCGCGGGCGCGGCGGCGGAGCCCGGTGGTGGACCCGTCCATCTACGACTTCCTGCGCGACGTCGTGCTGCAGCGCTATCCGGAGGGGCTCACCGAGGACGAGCGGCACGAGTGGCTCGAGTTCACGCTGAAGCTGCAGCAGGTCACCGGGCCGGTGACGGCGAAGGCCGTCGAGGACACCGCCTTCTACAGCTACGTCCGGCTCGCGTCCCTGAACGAGGTCGGGGGCGAGCCGCGCCACTTCGGCTCGACGCCGGAGGAGGTCCACGCGCTCCTCTCCGAGCGGCAGGCGCGCTTCCCCGGCTCGCTCTCGGCCACCTCGACGCACGACACGAAGCGCAGCGAGGACGTGCGCACCCGCATCGACGCGCTCTCGGAGATCCCGGCCGAGTTCCGGAGCGCGGTCCTGCGCTGGCACCGCATGAACCGGCCGCACGTGGGGGGCGAGAACGGCAGCGCCCCCGATCGCGCCGACGAGCTCCTCCTCTACCAGACGCTCGTCGGCGCGCTCCCGGACGGCGGCGTCGAGCCGGGCACCCGCCTCCACGCCGACTTCGTGGGCCGCATCCAGGGCTACATGGAGAAGGCCATCCGCGAGGCCAAGGTGCACACGAGCTGGACGAGCCCGAACGAGGACTACGAGTCCGGCGTCCGGACCTTCGTCGAGCGGTGCCTCTCCGCGACCCCCTTCCTCGCCGACCTCACCGCCTTCGCGGGGCGTACGGCGGCGGCGGGGCGGCTGTCCTCGCTCGCGCAGGTGGCGGTGAAGTGCGCCGCGCCGGGCGTGCCGGACGTGTACCAGGGCTGCGAGCTCTGGGACCTCTCGCTCGTCGATCCCGACAACCGGCGCCCCGTGGATTACGGGCTGCGCGCGCGCACGCTCGAGGCGCTCTACGCGGAGGTCGCGCGCGGCCCCCACGCGCGGCGCGCGCTCGCGCGGCAGGTGTCCGCGCCGGAGGCGCTCGCCGACGGCCGCGCCAAGCTCCTCCTCCTCCACGCGGCGCTGCACGCACGCCGGGAGCACCGCGAGCTCTTCCTCGCCGGCGACTACCGGCCGGCGCTCGCCGAGGGGCCGCACGCGCGGAGCGTGTTCGCGTTCGCGCGGGCGCACGCCGGGAACGGCGGCCGCGCCGCGCTCTGCGTGGTGCCGCGCCTCGTGCTCGGCCTCGTCGAGGCGGGCGGCGGGCGGATCCGCTGGGAGGGGGCGATCCCCGTGCCGCACGGCCTGCCGCGCCGCTGGCGCGACGTCGTGACCGGCGCGGTGCGCGAGGGCGACGCGCTCCCCCTCGAGGCGCTCTTCTCCGACTTCCCGGTCGCGCTGCTCGTCTCGGAGTGAGCCGTGGCCGGCCGCGTCTACCTCGTCCGTCACGCGGACGCCGCCCCGCGGACGACCACCGACGCGGCCCGGCCCCTCACGCCCGCGGGCCGGACGCGCTTCGAGGCGCACGCGCGCGCGCTCGCGCCGTCGCTCGGGCTCGCGGCCGTGCTCACCTCGCCCCTCGAGCGCGCCCGCGAGACCGCCGCGCTGCTCGCTGCCGCGACCGCATCGCCGGTCGACGAGGAGCCTGCGCTCGCCTCCGGCGCCTCGACCGGGCGCGCCCTCCTCGCCCTCGCCCGGCGGGTGTCCCCGGGGACCGCGCTCGTCGGCCACAACCCGGAGATCGCCGAGGCGGTCGCGCTCGCCGCAGGCCGCGAGCTGGCCGTGCCGCCCGGCGCGGTGGCGGCGCTGGAGATCGCGCCCGACGGCGCGATCGCGCTCGCCTGGCTCCGGGCTCCGAGCGCCTGAGGGCGGCGCGGGGGCACCGCGCGATCGGCCAGGCAGCCGCCCGGCGGCGGTCCCCCTTGATCTCCCTCCCCCGCTGCGCGATGTTGCGCCCGCGAATTTACGGAGGAACCCCGTGCCGAGCGCGAGCAGAGATCTCGTCGAGAAGGCGGTCAACACGATCCGCATGCTGGCGGCTGACGCCGTGCAGCAGGCGAACAGCGGCCACCCCGGCATGCCCATGGGCGCGGCCGACATGGCCTTCGTCCTGTGGACGCGCCACCTGCGCTTCGACCCGAAGGAGCCCCGCTGGCTCGGCCGCGACCGGTTCGTGCTCTCCGCCGGGCACGGGTCGATGCTGCTCTACTCGCTCCTCCACCTCGCCGGCTTCGACTGCACCATCGAGGATCTCAAGAAGTTCCGGCAGATCCACTCCCGCACCCCCGGCCACCCGGAGTTCGGCTACCTGCCGGGCGTCGAGATCACGAGCGGCCCGCTCGGCCAGGGCTTCGCGAACGGCGTGGGCTTCGCGCTCGGCCAGGCGATGCTCTCGGCGAAGCTCGGCCCGGGGAACCCGCTCGAGGACCACTTCGTCTACGCGATCGTCTCCGACGGCGACCTCATGGAGGGCGTCGCCGCCGAGGCGGCGAGCTTCGCTGGCCACAACGCCCTCGGCCGCCTCGTCTACCTCTACGACGACAACGAGATCACCATCGACGGCCACACCTCCATCGCCTTCACCGGCGAGGACGTCACGAAGCGCTTCGAGGGCTACGGCTGGCACGTCCAGGAGGTCGAGGGCCGCGATCACGAGGCGATCGACCGCGCCATCGTGGCGGCCAAGGCGGAGACGGGGAAGCCGTCGCTCATCCGCGTCCGCACCACCATCGGCTTCGGCTCGCCGGCCAAGGCGGGCAAGTCGTCCGCGCACGGCGCGCCGCTCGGCGAGGCCGAGCTCGCCGCCACCAAGAAGAACCTCGGCTGGCCGGAGGAGCCGCGCTTCCTCGTGCCGGACGACGTCCGCGCCTTCTGGCGCGAGGTGCAGGCCGAGAAGGCGCGCGAGGTCGAGGCCTGGCGCGCGAAGGAGCGCGGCTGGCGGCAGGCCCACGGCGAGAAGGCGGCGCTCCTCGACGTGCACGTCGAGCGCTGGGTGCCGGAGCGGATCCTCGAGCGCGTCCTCGACGGCGCCGCCGGCGCGGAGGCGACCCGCAAGCTCTCCGCCGCGACGATCCAGAAGATCGCCGCGCTCGTGCCGTGCCTCGTCGGCGGCTCCGCCGATCTCGCGGAGTCGAACCTCACCGACATCAAGGGCGGCGGCTCGTTCTCGCCCGCGAACCCGGCCGGCCGGAACGTCCACTACGGCATCCGCGAGCACGCCATGGGCGCCATCGCGAACGGCCTCGCCTACGACGGGCTCCACGTCCCGTTCACCGGCACGTTCCTGCAGTTCGCCGACTACATGCGCCCGCCGGTGCGCCTCGCCGCGCTCTCCGGCCTCCAGAACATCTTCGTCTGGACGCACGACTCGATCTTCCTCGGCGAGGACGGCCCGACCCATCAGCCCATCGAGCACCTCACCGCGCTGCGCGCGATCCCGAACCTCCACGTCTGCCGGCCCTGCGACGGCGACGAGGTGGCGGTCGCGTGGGCGCACGCGCTCACCCGGCGCGACGGCCCGACCGCGCTCATCCTCTCGCGCCAGAAGATCGCGCCCGTGAAGCGCGACGCCGAGTTCGACGCAGAGGCGGCGCTCCGCGGCGCCTACGTCGTCGCGGGTCCGGAGGGCGCGCGCTTCGCGATCCTCGCGACCGGCGCGGAGGTGGCGCTCGCGCAGGCCGCCCTCGAGCTCCTCGCGCAGAAGGGGCTCCGCGGGCGGCTCGTCTCGGTGCCGTGCCTCGCGTGCTTCGAGGCGCAGCCGAAGGGCTGGCGGGACGAGGTGCTCCCGCCCGCGCTTCCGGCCGTGGCGATCGAGGCGGCGCGCGGGATCGAGTGGTGGAAGCTCGTGGGCAAGGACGGGCTCGTCCTCGGGATCGACCGCTTCGGGGCGAGCGCCCCGGAGAAGGCGCTCGCCGAGGAGTTCGGCTTCACGCCCGCGAAGGTCGCGGCGCGCGTCGAGTCCTGGCTCGCGACCCGGTGACCCTCGGCGCGCGCCGTCCCTCGCGGCGCTGCGCCACGGCACCTTCAAAACGCATCGCGCGCCCGCCCCGCACCCCTCCACGGGGCGCGCGGCAAGCGCGCGGCGTCGATACGCGATCGAGTGACTGCGCCCGGCCGCTTCGGCGGTGGGGCGACGACCTGCGTGCTGCTAGCGAGCGACGACGGCGGAGGAGGCCGTCGCGGCAGGCTGCGGCTGCGCCGGGACGACGGGGCGCGGCTCGATCCGCTCACCCTTCGCGAGCATCTTGAGCGAGAGGGCGAGGAGGCTCGCGAGGAGCTCGCCGGAGCCGGGGACGTCGAGCTTGCGGTAGATGCGCTTGCGGCGCGCGCGGATGGTCTCCGGCGAGACGCCGGCCGCAGCCGCGGAGTCCTTGCAGGCGAAGCCCTGGGCGATCCGGAGGACCTCGGCGCGCTCCGCAGGCGTGAGCGTCGTGCCCTCCATGAACTTGGCGGCGAACGGCGTGAGGATCTCGATATCGATCTGAGCCATCGTTTCTTCCCCGGAAGGGCCCTGAATGTAGGGCCGTTTCGCCGACCAAATCGAGACTCAGCCGAGCAACTGCTGCCCCACCGCACCCCTGCTCGGTCGCCCGTCGTCGGCGATCGGGACGATAATAACGCCCCACACGGTTGCCACCCCCCGGGCACAACTTTTTTCTAACCCCCCGTTTCGACGGCTCAATTATGGCTCGTGGTCCCGGCAGGGGCTGAGGCGGATGCCCGTCTGCTCCCCCAGCTGTATCCCCGCTTCACGGGACCCGGTTTCTCGGTAGCGGAGCCCCGCTGCCGTCGCGGACGGTGCCGCCGTTCGCCGGCTCCCGCCCCGGCGGCCGGATCACCGCGAGCCCGTCCGCGCCCGCCTGGGTCGCCGCGACGAGGTCCGCCTGCTCCTCCTCGCGCTCGCGGATCCGCTCGGCCACGCGCGCCCGCACGAGCTCGGAGCCCGAGCCGTCGCCGCCGTCCTCGGCCCGCCGGTAGCGAAGCACGAGGGCGAGCTGCTCCCAGAGGGCGTCGCGCAGCTCGCTCTCGCCCGAGCCCGCCCCCGCCCCGCCGAGGACGGCGAGCTCGACGCGCGTCGACAGCGGGTAGCTCGCGTCGAGCAGGGAGAACCGCACGCCGCCGCCCGTCGCCTCGACGCGCACCGCGCGCCCGCCGAAGGGCATCACGATGGGCCCTCTCGCGAGCGCCGCGCGCGCGGCGGCCGGATCGGCGCCGGGCTCGCGCCCGGCGAGCTCTCGCGGCGAGGGGCGCAGCTCCGTGAGGAGTCCGCGGAGCTGGTCGATGCCGATGACGACGTTCAGCCCCTGCGCCCCGCGGTAGCCCGCGTGGTAGATGCCGACGAGCTCGGGCTCGCCGGTGGCGCAGGAGACCGCGAGCACCGGGCTCCCCGAGCTGCCGAGGTTGAGGAGCGCGTCCACCGCGAAGTCCTCGTGGTCCCAACCCCGGTCGAGGTCGCGCTGGCCGACCGCGATGACGCGCCCCGCGTTGGCCGCGGGGAACGCGCCGAGCGGGAAGCCGCGCACGAGGACGGCGTCGCCCACGCGGAGCTCCTCCGCGCTGCCGGTGCGGTACGGCATCGTCCGGAGCTTCGCCGGGGCCGAGAGCACCGCCACGTCGAGCGCCGGGTCGGACACCACCGGGGTGAGCGCGAGCTGGGCCGGCGCGTCCTGCTCCGCCTCGTTCGCGACGATCCGGATCTCCTCGCGCACGCGCCGCGAGCCGGGCGGCACGCCCTCGAGCTCGACCCCGTCGCCGGTCACCTCGGGGAAGTCCACCACGTGGTGGTTCGTGGCGAGGAGCGCCTCCTCCCCGCGCAGCCGGTAGGCGAAGCCGGTGCCGTGGCGGACCTTCGTGTAGTACTGCCGGCGGAGCTTCCCCCCGCGGCCGTACGAGAGCTGCTCGTACACCGCGGTCGCGCGCAGGCAGTACACGTAGTCCGCCGCGGGCCGCGCCTCGCGAGCGCGCGCGCCGGGCTTCATCGCCGAGAGGGTGTCCGCGTACCGCCCGGCGCACTCCACCCGCGGCGCGCCGCGATCGGCGGCCGGTGCGGGGGCCGCGGCGGCGACGCCGAGGGCCAGGGGCAGGAGCGCACGGGCGGCGCGGACGTGCATCGAGGGGAAGCTAGGTGCCCGCCGAGCGTGTGGCGCCTGCGACGAAGGGTCCTCCCGGCCGGTCCCTCGGCGCACGATCCCGGGCCCGCGGCGGGCGTCCTCGCTCCTTGCGCCTGCGGCGCACTGCGAGGCGCCGCTGGGCTGCGGCTCCCGTCGGAGGCGCGCCTCGGTGCGCGTCGCTGCGGGTGCCCGCCTCGGCTCCGGGCTCCTGCGCCTCGATGGCGCGGGGGCGGCGGCTCGCCGCCTTCACCCATCACCTGGCGCCGGGCGTCCCCTTCGTGAACCCCTCCGGCCAGCGCGCGAGCCGCGCCGTCTGCCGCGCCGTCTCCGCGGCGAGCGCGTCCCAGTCGAACGAGAGCGTCACGAGGTTCCCTGCCGGCTCGACTCCGACCGGGACCGGCACCTCGGGGCGCAGCGGCAGGAGCCCGGGGATGCGGGCGACCAGGATCCGCTCCGCCTCGGGGCCGGCGAGCCAGCCCGCGAGGGCGCGCGCGCCGTGGGAGGCGCCGCGGAGGAGCGCGACCGCCGTGGGGAGCGCGACGGCGCCGGCGCCGACCTGATCCGGGTAGACGACCTCGAGCGGCGCCGCGCTGGCGGCGGCGGCCGCGCCCTCGAGCGAGCTGGCGAGCCCGAACGCCGCCCCGCCCGAGGCGACGCGCGCGCGGACCTCGCCGTCCGAGGCGGCGAGCTGCGGCGCGTTCTCGGCGACGAGCGCGAGGAACCGGCCGGCGCTCTTCTCGCCGTACGCGAGGGTGAGCGCGGCGACGGTCACCGGACCGGCGCCCTGTCCGAGCGGGACGAGCGCGAGCTTGCCGCGGGCGCGGCGGTCGGCGAGGTCGCGCAGGTTCGAGGGCGCGAACGGGAGCCGGGCGCGGGGCGACACGAGCAGCACGCGCGCGCGGGCGCCGAGCGGCGCGAAGCGGCGCCGCGCGTCCCGCCAGCGCGCCGGGACGTCCTCGGCGGCCGGGGCGCTGCCGGGGTCGAGCCGCTCGCGGAGCGCGAGCGCCTGGGCCGGATCGCCGGCCCAGACGAGCTCCGCCTCGTCGGCGCGGGCGACGCGGACGACGCGCGCGACCCCGCGGTGCGCGGCGACGTCGACGAGGACGTCCGCGGGCAGCTCCGCCGCGACGAAGACCTTCACCTCGGGGAGCGTCCGCGCCGGGCGCGAGCAGGCGAGCGCGAGCGCGAGCGCGAGCGGGAGCACGGCGAGGACGCGGCGGCGCGCGATGGCGGTCATTGCGGCCTCGGGCGAGGCGCCTCGCGGAAGTGCGGGCGCGGCGCGCGCCCGGCAATGTAACATCCTCACGTGGCCCCCCAAGGACGCATCGCCCTCGCGCAGGTGAACACCACGGTCGGGGACTTCGCCGGCAACGCCGCGAAGATCCGCGCCGTCACGGAGCGCGCGCGCGCCGACGGCGCGGCGCTCGTGGTCTTCCCCGAGCTCGCCCTCTGCGGCTACCCGCCGCGCGACTTCCTCGATCTCCCCGAGTTCCTCGAGCGCGCGGCGCGCACGCTCGCCGAGCTCGCCGCGCCGGCCGAGTGGTCCCGCGGCATCGCGGTCGTCGTCGGCTTCCCGGAGGGCGTCCCCGGCGCGCCTCCGCCGGGCGTCTACAACTCCGCGGCGCTCATCTCGGAGGGCCGCGTCGTCGCGGTCGGGCGCAAGTCGCTCCTGCCCACCTACGACGTGTTCGACGAGACGCGCTACTTCCTGCCGTCCGAGGCGTCCACCGCGGCCGACGCGGGGGGCGTGGGGCTCCGCCTCGGCCTGTCCGTCTGCGAGGACGTCTGGAACGACAAGCGCTTCTGGGTGCACCCGCGCTACGCGCGCGACCCCATCGCGGAGCTCGTGAAGGCGGGCGGCGCGGGGCTCGTCGTGAACATCTCCGCCTCGCCCTACGCCATGGGCAAGCCCGCCCTGCGCGAGCGGATGCTCGCGGCGAGCGCGGCCGGCCACGGCGCGCCCATCGCCTACGTGAACCAGGTGGGCGGCAACGACGCGCTCATCTTCGACGGCGGGTCGATGCTCGTGGGCCGGGACGGCGCGATCCTCGCGCGCGCCCCGCTCTTCGAGGAGGTGCTCCTCGTCGCCGACCTCGCGACCGGCGCCTCGGCCACCGTCCGGCTCGACGGCGAGAAGGTCGCGATCGACGCGGGCGCCGCCGATCCCGAGGCGGACGAGGTCCACTGCGCGCTCGTGCTCGGCGTCCGCGACTACGTGCGCAAGTGCGGCTTCAGGAGCGCGGTCGTCGGGCTCTCCGGCGGGATCGACTCCGCGCTCACCGCCTGCCTCGCCGCCGACGCGCTCGGGCCGGAGAACGTCCTCGGCGTGGCGATGCCGTCCCGCTACAGCTCGAGCCACTCGCGCGAGGACGCCGCCGCGCTCGCGGAGAACCTGGGCCTGCCGTTCAAGGAGATCTCGATCGAGCCGATGCACGCCGCGTTCATGGCGCAGCTCGAGCGCGCCGAGGGGAAGCCGCTCGGCGATCTCGCCGAGCAGAACGTGCAGGCCCGCATCCGCGGGCAGATCCTGATGGCGATCTCGAACGACACCGGCGGGCTCGTGCTCTCGACCGGCAACAAGAGCGAGCTCGCGGTCGGCTACTGCACGCTCTACGGGGACATGGCCGGCGGCCTCGCCGTCATCGGCGACGTGCCGAAGACGCTCGTCTACCGCGTCTCGCGCGCCGCGAACGCGCGCGCGGGCCGCACGCTCATCCCGGAGCGCACCTTCACGAAGCCGCCCTCCGCCGAGCTGAAGCCCGGCCAGGTGGACCAGGACTCGCTGCCGCCCTACGAGATCCTCGACGACATCCTCGAGGCCTACGTCGAGGAGCGGCTCCCGCTCGACGCCATCGTCGCGCGCGGGCACGCGGAGCCGGTCGTGCGGCGCGTGCTGCGCATGGTCGTCGCGAGCGAGTACAAGCGCCGCCAGGCGGCGCCGGTGCTCAAGGTGAGCGAGAAGGCGTTCGGCGAGGGGCGGCGGTTCCCGATCGCGCACGGGTACCGGTATTGAGAAGCCGCCGGCGGCCGGCCGCTCCACGCGGCCTGACCGAGAGTTCGCCTCCGCCCGACCGAGAGTTCCGGGCCTCGTCCGGCGTGGCCGCGCCACGGACGGTCGCCACTCCTCCCCAGACCGGACCGGCACCCGACCCGGACCGGCACCCGACCGAGAGTTCCGCCCCGCGTCCGGCGCGGCCGCGCCCCGGACGGTCGCCGACTCTTCTCCGGCGGTGCGGCTCGCCTTCACGCGCCGCCGCCATTAAGCCCATCCCATGATCGTCGTCGCCGTCCGGGATCTGCTCTTCCGCTCCAAGATCACCTCCGCCGCCGAGCGGCTCGCGGTGCCCATCGTGCTCGTGCCGCGCGACCGGCCGCTCGCGGACGTCGTCCGCGAAGCGCCGGGCGCGAGCGTGCTCGCGGATCTCAACCAGCCCGGCCTCGTGAGTGAGCTCGCGGCGCTGAAGCGCGACACCGGCGCGCGCGTGGTCGGGTTCCTCGGCCACCTGCAGGCGGACCTCATCGAGGCGGCCGAGGAGGCCGGGGTCGACGAGGTGCTCACCCGCGGCCAGCTCACCGGCCGGCTCGACGAGGTGCTGCGGCGTGGGTGACGAACGTCCGGCCGCGCGAGGCCGCCGTGCACCTATGGCGAACGCGTGCGACCTTGCGCAGCACCTCTGCGTGACGAGCCGGCCAGCGAGCCTCCGTTAAGCTCCGCCCGGGCGCTGCGGCGCCCGACTCCTCGGAGGGAACACACCTTGAACGACCTGCTCCGGTTCCTCCACATCCTCTCCGCCTCGGCCTGGCTCGGCGCGACGCTCTGGGTCGCCGGCGACGTGCGGCGCACGCTGGCGCTCGGGCGGCCCTACCCTGCGGGCCTCGCGGCGCGCGTCGCACCCGCGATCACGCTGGACGTCGTCATGGGCGTCGCGACCGTGCTCACCGGGCTCCTCGTGCTCGCCT
Source organism: Anaeromyxobacter sp. SG64 (assembly GCF_022690745.1). Classification (NCBI taxonomy): domain Bacteria; kingdom Pseudomonadati; phylum Myxococcota; class Myxococcia; order Myxococcales; family Anaeromyxobacteraceae; genus Anaeromyxobacter; species Anaeromyxobacter sp. SG64. Next base: position 22,113 of record NZ_JALCZB010000031.1, read on the forward strand.
TCCAGGGCGTCCACCCGCGCACCGGGATCATGATCGGCTTCACGCTCACCCTGATCCGGATCGTCGTGGTACTCGTCGGGCTCAGGCCGGCCTGGCGCGCGATCGCGGCCCGGCTCGCGGGCGGCCAGGACGTCCCGCCCGCGGATCCTGCCGTGAAGCGGATGGCGATGTGGTCCGGGATGGCCCACACGCTCTGGCTCATCGCGCTCGCGACGATGGTGTTCCCCATCTGATCGGTGACGCGACCGCTCGCCCTTCACAGGCTCGGGGGAGCGGCCTTTCACCTGGGGAACCGTCGACACCGGTGGGGAACCGTCGACACCGGTCTGCTCCCGGTGCGCCCCTCGAGCCACGGGAGGTCACGGACCGTCGCGCCCGCGGCGCGGACAGGACCTCAGACAAGATGAAACGGCCGGCTCACTGCGCGAGTGCGCGGATTAGCCATGGGGTCGCGAGACCAACCGCGGCCAGAGCCGCAAGCGGAGGAGCCGGCCATGCAGAAGGTTATCACTCACGTAGGGCTGGACGTGCACGCCGAGCGCATCGTCCTTGCTTCCCTCGAGGGCACCAGCAGGGAGCCCGTCGTGCGGGACATCCCGAACGACCCGAAGGTGATCCGCCGGACGTTCCAGCGGCTGGCCGCTTCCGCACACGAACTCAGGTGCTGCTACGAGGCCGGGCCGTGCGGGTACGAGGTCTTCCGGCAACTGGAGGCGATGGGGATCGAGTGTGAGGTCGTCGCGCCCGCATTGATCCCGGTGAAGGCCGGTGATCGCGTGAAGACCGACCGCCGCGACGCGACGAAGCTGGCGCGCCTCTACCGTGCCGGCGAGCTCACGACCATCACCGTTCCGACGAGCGACCAGGAGGCGGTCCGAGATCTCGTGCGCGCACGGGAGGACGTGCGCAAGGACCTGACCGCCGCACGCCATCGGCTCGGGAAGTTCCTGATCCGCCACGGCCGGCTGTTCCGCGGAGGGAAGAACTGGACCTTGCGGTTTTGGGATTGGCTCCGAAAGCAGGAGTTCGAGCGCGAAGGCGAACGGCTCACGTTCGAGCACTACGTGACCGAGGTGCAGCACCTCGTAGACCGCCGCGCGCGGCTGGAGCGCGAAATCGAGAGGATCGCGAAGAACGAGCCATACGCCGCTCCCGTCGCGAAGCTGTCCTGCCTGCGCGGGATCTCCGTCCTCGCGGCGATGGCGCTCCTGTGCGAGATCCACGACTTCCGGAGATTCGACACCCCCCGCAAGCTCATGGCCTACGTCGGCCTCGTCCCGAGCGAATACTCGAGCGGCGGGAAGGAGAAGCGAGGCGGCATCACGAAGACCGGCAGCAGTCACGCGCGGCGGATCCTCGTCGAGGCCGCCTGGAGCTACCGACACCGGCCCGCCTTCAGCCCTCGCGCCGCGCAGGCCCTCCGCGATCAGCCGCCCGAGATCGTCGAGTACGCACGGAGGTCGCAGCTCCGGCTCCACAAGCGCTTTCGCCAGCTCGTCGGCCACGGCAAGGGCTCGCAGGTCGCCGTCACGGCGGTCGCTCGCGAGCTCTGCGGTTTCGTTTGGGGAATCATGACGGCTTAGGCGAAAGGAGGAACGATTCGGGGGAGCGCGAGCAACGGGCGAGCGGGGCCACGAAAGGAGAACCCGCGCTTGTTCTGTGCGACAAGGGTCCCCGGACCCCGGACTCGCGATCTCAGACGGCGGCAGCTCCGGACGGCTCACTGTCATGCGGCTCGGCCTGCGCGAGCGGGCAACCCGCGAATCCTAGAGTGACTCGTCGTCGGTGTTGCCCGCCCGCCCGCTGCTCGGACTCCCTCGAACCTCACCGGACCAGTTGGAGGCAGCGAGAGCGTCCCCGATTGACAGGCCGTTTCATCCTAGAACAACCCGAGCGCCGCCGCGAGGAACAGCCAGAGCGGCGTGCCGCCGAGCAGGAGCAGCACCCACGCGGCCTGGAGCGCGCGGCGCCGGCGGTCGTTGGTGCCGGGGCGGGACGCGAGCGCGCGCAGCGCGCCTGCGCCGAAGCCGAGCAGGAACAGGGGACCGAAGACGACGAGGAGCGACGGGAGCGAGCGGGGGAGGCTCACACCTGCATCACTTCCTTCTCCTTCGCGGCCGTGATCTCGTCGACCTTCTTCACGCCCTCGTCGGTCTCCTTCTGCATCTTCTCGAGGGCCTTCTTCGCGTCGTCCGCCGAGATGTCGCCGTCCTTCTCCGCGACCTCGATGAGCTCCTTCGCGTCGCGGCGCTGGTTGCGGATGGCGACCTTGTGGTCCTCGCCCTTGTGCTTCACCTGCTTCACGATCTCCTTGCGGCGCTCCTCGGTGAGCGGCGGGATCGGGACGCGGACGAGGTCCTTGTCGGACTGGGGGTTCACGCCGAGGTTGGCGTCACGGATCGCCTTCTCGATCGGCGGGATCATGTTCTTCTCCCACGGCTTCACCATGATGAGCCGCGCCTCGGGGACGGAGAGCGTGGCCACCTGGTTGAGCGGCGTGGGCGTGCCGTAGTAGTCGACCTTGACGCCGTCGAGGAGGTGCAGGCTCGCGCGCCCGGTCCGCACCGCGGAGAGCTCGCGCCGCAGGTCGTCCAGCGTCTTCGCGATGCCGCCGTGCAGGTCGTTCAGGATGTCGTCCGCGACGCTCATGGCCCCTCTCCTCGCGTCCTACTTCTCGTCGAGCCGTCCGACGGTGGTCCCGATCGCCTCGCCGAGCACGACCTTGCGCACGTTCCCGCGCAGCGTCGAGTCGAACACGATGATCGGCAGGTCGTTGTCCATGCAGAGGCTGATCGCCGTCGAGTCCATCACCTTCAGGTTCTTCTTCAGGACGTCGATGTAGCTGAGCTGCTTGAACTTGGTGGCGGTCGGGTTCTTCTTCGGGTCGTCGGTGTAGACGCCGTCGACCTTGGTCGCCTTGAGCAGCACGTCCGCGTGGATCTCCATGGCGCGGAGCGAGGCGGCGGTGTCCGTCGTGAAGTAGGGGTTGCCGGTGCCGGCCGCGAAGATGACGACGCGGCCCTTCTCGAGGTGGCGGATCGCGCGGCGGCGAATGTAGGGCTCGGCGACCTGGTGCATCTCGATGGCCGACTGCACGCGGGTGTTCACGCCGATCTTCTCGAGCGCGTCCTGGAGGGCCATCGCGTTGATGACCGTCGCGAGCATGCCCATGTAGTCGGCGGAGGAGCGGTCCATGCCCTCCGTCGCGCCGGACACGCCGCGGAAGATGTTGCCGCCGCCGATGGTGAGCGCGACCTCGACGCCGAGCTCGACGCAGTCCTTCACGTCCTGTGCGATGGCGGACAGGGTCTTCGGCGAGATGCCGTACTTGCCGTCGCCCATGAGCGCCTCGCCCGAAAGCTTGAGGAGGATGCGCTTGTAGCTGGGCTTGGGCGTCGCGGCTCGGTCGCTCGGCATGGTCGGCGCGTTCTACAGAAGGCCGCCGAGTCGGTCAAGGCGGCGCGGTTCGTGCGGAATTCTACCCGACGCGCGGGCGGCGCGCCGGGATCATGATCCGGCCGGGGCCGGGGCCCCCGCGCCGCGACGCCGACGGCGCTTCCCGCCGCGGTGCCGACGGCGGCGGCGCGAGCCCTCGGCGGCCTCGGGAGCGCCCTCGGCGCCCGTACGGGGGCTCTCGCCCCCGGCCGTAACCTCGACCGACGGGGTCTCCGTCGCGCCACCCGGTCCGGCCTCGGCGACAACCTCCCGTGTGCTCCCCTCGACGTGAGCGGGAGCGGCCGCAGGACCGCGGCGGCGCTCCGGCCCGCGCTCCGGCCGCGGGCGGCGCTCCTCGTGCTCCTCGCGAGGCGGCGGGCCGCCCGCGGAGGCGCGCCAGCGCTCGAGCAGCTCCTGCCCCTCGCCGGTCGCGGCGACGGAGATCTCGAGGAGCTGCACGGCGTCCTGGAAGTAGCTCTGGCCCGCGAGCCCGCGCCCGCGGCGGCGCCGCTTCTTCGACGGCTCGCGGAACGTCCGCAGGGCGTGGAGCGCGAGGCGGGTGCGCTCGGCGATCTTGCGCGGCAGGCGGGAGGTCTGGACGAGCGATGCGAGCAGCGCGTCCGCCGTGTCGTGGCCGCGCTCCGGGCCGGCGTGGTCGCCCGTCGCGTCCGAGTCGGGCGCCGCGATCGCGGGGCCGCCGAGGTGCATCACGATCGCGCCGAGCAGGACCGCGTCGGAGACCTCCTCGCCCGAGCGGACGAGCCGGTCGAGCGCGGAGAGGTGCGCGAAGAAGGCGCGTCGCCCGCGCTCTTCCCAGCCCTCGAGGGCCGCGGCGAGCGACGGCAGGATGACCGGCAAGGCGCCGCTCGCGCGGAGCAGCTCGAACGCGCGCGCCGACCCGCCGCAGCGGAGGATCTTGAAGATCTCCTCGAGCACGCGGGCGGGCGCGCAGCGCGCGAGCTCGCCCGCGTGGCGGCGCATGGCCTCGAAGGTGTCGGGCGAGATGGTGAAGCCGAGGCGCGCCGCGAAGCGGACGGCGCGGAGCAGCCGCACCGGGTCCTCGCGCATGCGGATCTCGGGGTCGCCGATGGTCGCGATCCGGTGCGCCTCGAGGTCCTCGCGCCCGCCGACGTAGTCGATCACCTCGCCGGTCGAGACGTCGTAGAAGAGGCCGTTCACCGTGAAGTCGCGGCGGACGGAGTCCTCCTCGGCGGTGCCGAAGACGTTGTCGCGGGTGATGAGCAGGTCGCTGTCGTCGGGGACGTCCTCGCCCACGTCCACCGGGTTCTTCCGGAAGGTCGCGACCTCGATCACCTTCCCGCCGCGGAAGTAGACGTGCGCGAGCCGGAAGCGCCGGCCGATGAGGCGGCAGTTGCGGAAGATGGCGCGGACCTCGCCCGGGTGGGCGTCGGTCGCGACGTCGAAGTCCTTGGGCTTGGCGCCGAGGAGCAGATCCCGCACGCAGCCACCGACGAAGTACGCGCGGTGGCGCATGTGCCTGAGCCGCGCGATGACCTTCACCGCGTCGGAGTCGAGCCGATCGAGCGGGATCTCGGGCGGGTGCTCCGGCGGCGGCTCCTCGGGAGGATCGAGCGCGAGGCCGGGTGGCGGGCGGTGCGGGCGGCTCTCTTCGACTTCTTCTTCGTGCGTTGCGGGAAACGGATCGGTCGGAGATCGGTCGTGCATGCAGTCGCCGGATCGGGGGGCGGTCCCGCGCCGAGGTGAACTCCCCGGCTCGCGGGAACGCGCCTGCACCGTCGGGCTCGTCCTTGGGGGCGTTGTAGCGAGCGGCGCGGCTTTGGTCAAACCCGTCGTGCGATCGCGGGGGTGCGCGGCTCACGCGCGTCCAGGGCCGCGGTCGCGTCCGGGTCCCCCTTCTCCGGAACCATTTCGGCGTCGCCGCAGGGTGTTTCTTCGCCAGGAGGCAGGTCCTCGTCGCTCACGGGCGGCGCGAACAGCTCGCCCTGCAGCGGCTCGAGGCCGAGCGCCTCACGCACGGGCTGGAAGGAGCGCCGGTGGACCGGGCAGGCGCCGAGCCGCCTGAGCGCCTCGAAGTGCTCGGCGGTCGGGTAGCCCTTGTGGCGGCAGAACCCGTAGCCCGGGTGGACCGCGTCGAGCTCGGTCATGAGCGCGTCGCGCGCGGTCTTCGCGAGGATGCTCGCCGCGGCGATGGTGAGCGAGAGCGCGTCGCCGTGGATGATGGGCGTCTGCGGGAGCGGGAGCTCGGGGAGCTTGCGGGCGTCGATGAGCACGTGCCCGGGGAGGGTCGCGAGCCCCTGCACGGCGCGCGTGAGGGCGAGCAAGCCGGCGCGGTAGATGTTGAGCCGGTCGATCTCCTCGACCTCGGCGCGCGCCACGGCCCAGCAGATGGCGTTCGCGCGGATGTCCTCCGCGAGCCGCTCGCGCTCCCGCCGGTCGAGCTGCTTCGAGTCGTCGATGCCGCGCGGCCGGTAGTCGCGCGGGAGGATGCACGCGCCCGCCACCACCGGCCCCGCGAGCGGCGCCATGCCGGCCTCGTCCACGCCCGCGACCAGCGTGACGCCCCTGTCCCAGAGTTCCCCCTCGTAGCGCAGCAGATGCCGAAGGCGCTGTCCTTCCGCGCGGTTGGCGTGCCGACGCTTCAGGATCTGGCGGAGCACCTCGCGCGCGCCCGCCCGCGGGTCCACCGTGAGGGCCGCCTCGCACTCGGGCGAGAGGGCGCGGTTCCGGTCGAGGAACCGCTCGCGCAGCTCGGCCACGGACATCCGCGCGAGGTCTTCGGGGCGCATCGGGGCGAGTCTAGCGCCACCTCGTCGCGGCGCGAAGGGCGAACCACGCCGCGGTCCGCAGCGACGGGCCGAAGGCGTTCACCTCGACGAGCTCGACCGATCAGCGACATTACCTGCTCAGGGTAACCACCCCGCGAGACCAAAGATGGACATGCCGATCATCAAGCAGCCCCCGGCTGCAACTAACAAGCACAATCCCCTGCCGATCTCTTTCGCCTAAACGAATCCCGAGCACCCAATTTTGGGAGTCGACAACGTGGTCGGCGAAGCGCCTGCGAAACAGTATCAACAATATGCCAATGACCAGGCCGGGCACCGATTGCAGCCACTCCGTCATGGCGCGTTACCTAGCTCACCGGAAGACCGGATCGGAAATGCGTAGAACAGCTCTTGAGCTCGATGCAGATGGTCTGCACTACCGTGCCGCCGACGTTCTCGACCGCGTGTGAGCCCACGGGAGCAGGGATCACTTGCCCGTCGGTGAGCGCCACGTCGACGACCGAGCCTTCGAGGCTGGTAAGGCGCAGCGTACCCGGCTTGAGGATGTAGTTGATGTTCTCCGGGTTCTTATGCATGGCCACCCGGTCGCCGGGTTTGACCGTTACCTTGAGCACGGATCCGGTCGTTTTCGAAGATGACCTCGTGGATCTCCGGGGAGATCTTGACGATGTCGTCGATCGGGTCTGCCACGTCGTTCACGTGGAGTGGCTACGGCTTCGCGCGGCGACCCGATAGTGCAGCCGAATCGTGTCGTCATTCAGCTTTGCGCTGTCGATCAGGTGGAGCTTGTGGTCGTGCGCGACCCCTCTCAGCAGCGGTAGGGCTTCGCCACCAAAGAGCACCGGCTCCACCACCAGGATGATGTCGTTCACCAGCCCAGCATCGATGAACTGGCTCATTGTGACCGTGCCCCCGACGATCACCGCCTCCGAGAACCCCTTCCCCTCGAGCATCGAGACGATCTCGTGGGGACGGGCGCTCGTGAACACGACGCTCGGGTTCGGGGTGGCCGCGCCCGCGTGGCTCGTGAGCACCACCACGAGGCCCCCCTCGCTCAGCGGAAGATGGTCCGGCGCGAGGATGTCGTACGTCTTCCTGCCCATGATGACGGCATTCTTCCGGCAGGTCTCGTAGAACCCCCGACCGTACTCTGGAGACAGCCAGTCGGGGACGTTGCGGGCATTTGAGATAAAGCCGTTCGCCGAGGTGGCGATGTAGATGGCGATGTTCATGTCGTTGTGGGGATCACCTGGCCGCCACACGGGGTCCGTGCATCGCATACACTCTCGAGCGCTCAGCCGAGTTCTTCGGCGAGCCCGATGAGAAGTCCTTCGGGCCCGCGTATGTAGGCGAGCCGATACGTGTCTTCGTACTGGACCACGTCGCCGACGAGCTCTGCGCCGCGCTTGCGGAGCCGGGTGATCGTATCGTCGAGGTCCTCGACGGCAAACATGACACGTAGGTAACCGAAAGCGTTCACTGGGGCGTTCCGGTGATCGGCGACCACACGGGGCGTGAGAAATCGAGACAGCTCGAGCCGGCCGTGGCCGTCCGGCGTGCGCATCATGGCGATCTCGACGCGCTGGTCGCGCAACCCGGTAACGCGCCCCGCCCACTCTCCTTCGATCGTGGCTCGTCCTTCGAGCTTCAGGCCCAGCTCACCAAAGAACGAGATCGCGGTATCGAGCGACTCCACCACGATCCCGACGTTGTCCATGCGCTTGACCGTCATCGACGCTATGCCTTCCAGTACCTGTATCCGCCTCGTGCTCGCCATCCGTTGACTTAGGAGGTCACGCCTCGTGATGCACGGTCTCGCGCGGGTCAGCGTAGCGAGCCGGAGTGGCTCGGATGTCGCGAATTCGTGGCCGGCGCTAAGCGGCTAATCAGGCATGACATGACAACACCGAGAACCTACAGCGCCAGTTGCCATTGTGGTGCCGTCCGTTTCACGTTCACGTGCGAGGAGATCACGAGCGGCCGAAGGTGCAACTGCTCCATCTGCATCCGCAAGGGGGCGGTCATGTCCTCGAACTATTTCCGCCCATCGGATGTCGACGTGGAAGGTAAAGAGCACTTGGCCCTCTACCAGTTCGGGGACAAGGCCATGAACCACTTCTTCTGCCGCACCTGCGGCATATCTCCGTTCAGCACGGTGGCGTCCGTACCACCCGACTACCAAGGACCCGCAAGGCTGGGGGACTATCGGGTCAACCTCGGCTGCGTTCATGACCTCGATGTTCTCTCCCTAGAAGTCCAGGTCATCAACGGGAAGGCGCTCTAGAGCGACGGCCGGAACATTCCTGATGGCACGTGGGAGCTGATCGCCCCGCTCCTTCCGGCTCGCCGTAGCGAGCCAAGCGCCCACGTCTCGGTGGCGCTCACGTCGCGAGGCGGAGAATTCGGGTCGAGGTCCGCGGGAGAACGATTCGAAATCGCAATCTGGCGCGCGGGTGCGGTTCCTCGTCCCGAAGCCGGCCGTGACCCTCACCGCTGGCAGCGCGGACAGTAGAACGTCGAGCGCTGTGCCTGCACGATGCGGACGATCTCCGCCCGCCGGCAGCGCGGGCAGCGCTCGCCCTCGCGCGCGTAGACGAGGAACGGGTTCTCCGCCCCCTCCTCCACGTAGGTGATCTCAGGGCCCTCCTCGCGCGCGATGGTCTCCTTCACTGTCGCGAGGATCCCGTCGGCGAGCCGTCGAACCTCGGCGCGCGTGAGCGAGCGGGCCTGCCGGCGTGGATCGATCTTCGCGCGGAAGAGCGACTCGCTCGCGAGGATGTTGCCGACGCCGGGGAGGAGCGCCTGGTCCAGGATGCGGACCTTCACGGGGAGCTTCGAGCGGCCGAGCGAGTTCGCGAGCCGCTCGAGATCGATGCCCTGCTCCAGCGGATCGGGCCCGAGCTCGGCGATCTCGGGCACCTCCTCGAAGCGCGCGCCCGGCACGACCCGCAGCCGGCCGAAGAGCCGCATGTCGTCGAAGTGCAGCACGGCGCCGTCGTCGAGGTGGAAACGCGCGCGGGAGAAGCGGGTCGGGACGCCGTCGCCGTCGCGGCGGAGCCACTTGCCCGTCATGCCGAGGTGGGCGAGGAGGCCGACCGGCGCGCCGTCCTTCTCGAGCGTGACGAGGAGCTGCTTGCCGATCCGGCGGATCGAACCGAAGCGCGCGCCCTCGAGGCCGCGCGCGAACGCGGCCGGCCTCGCGGGCCGGAAGACGTAGCGCGCCTTCGGGTCAGGCTCGATCCGCTCGATGCGCCGGCCCTTCGTCCAGCGGCGGAGATTACGCGCGGCGATCTCGACCTCGGGAAGCTCAGGCACGCGTGACCTCGGCTTCGAGCCCGCTCTCGATCCCCACCGCGACCGCCGTCGCCCTACTTCCGCTTCTCGAACGCCGCCACGAAGAACCCGTCCGTCCCGTGCCGGTGCGGGAAGAGCTCGAGCCGCGCGCCGTCCACCCCGAGCACCTTCGCCCGCTCCTCGCCGAGGAAGGGCGCGAGCGGGACCGGCACGAGCCCGACCTCGCGCTCGGCGAAGTCCGCCACCTCACCGTTCTCGGTCCGGCCGATCGAGCAGGTCGCGTAGACGAGCCGCCCGCCCGGCTTGAGCAGCGCCGCGAAGCGCCGCACGAGGGTGCGCTGGATCCCGGCGAAGCGGACCGGGTCCTCGGGCGTGAGGCGCCAGCGCGCGTCGGGCTTGCGGCGCAGCGTGCCGAGGCCGCTGCACGGCGCGTCCACGAGCACGAGGTCGGCCTGACCGGCGAGGTCCTGGAGCTGCCCCTCGGCCTCGGGCCCTGCGGCGATGACGCGGGCGCGGAGGTTGTGCACGCCGGCGCGGCGGGCGCGCTTCTTCGCGTCCTCGAGCCGGTCCGCGTCCGTGTCGAGGGCGTGGAGCGAGCCCTTGTTGTGCATCTCCATCGCGAGCGCGAGCGACTTGCCGCCCGCGCCCGCGCAGGCGTCCACCACGATCTTGCCGGGCCGCGCGCCGCACGCGAGCGCGATGAGCTGGCTGCCCTCGTCCTGGATCTCGAAGCGGCCCTCGCGGAACGAGCCGAGCGCGAAGGCGTTCTGGTGGCCGTCGAGGACGAGCCCCCATGGAGAGTGGCGGGTCGGCTCCGCGGCGACGCCCTCCGAGCCGAGCTTGCCGCGCAGCTCCTCGCGGTCGCCCTTGAGGAGGTTCGTGCGGACCGTGAGCGGCGCACGCGCGTTCATGGCGGCCGCGAGCACGCGCGCCTCGTCGAGGCCGAGCTCGCCCGCGAAGCGCTCGGCGATCCAGCGGGGCAAGGAGGCCTCGAGCGCGAGCCGCTCGATCGGGTCCGCGATCGCGGCGATCCGCGCCTCGGCGCCCTCGAGCCGGGCGAGCGCCGCCGGGGAGACCGCGAGCCGCCGCGCCGCGTCCGCCGGGGCGAGGTGCTCGAAGCGGACGAGCCAAGCGGCGTAGCGCGTCGCGAGATCCGGCGCGCCGCCGAGCAGGTAGTCGAGCTGCGCCTGCCAGCGGATGAGCCCGTAGACCGACTCGGCGACCGCTCGCCGCTCGGAGGCCCAGAGCTTCGGGTCGCGGCGGAGCGCGCGCTCCAGGGCGCGATCCGCGAGCCAGCCCTGGTCGCGCACGAGGCCGTAGACCTCCAGGACGAGCGGGTCCACGAGGTCGAGGCGGTTCGGGCGGGGTCGGAGCGGTTTGCGCGGCATGGCAGTCGGGGGCCCGCCGGCGGGGGCCGGCGGGCGCGCGGACCTTACAGGCTCTCGAGCACCTCCGCCACGTGCCCCTCCACCTTCACCTTCGGGAAGACGTGCTCGACCTTGCCGTCCGGGCCGACGAGCACGGTCGTCCGCTCGGTCCCCATCGTCTTCTTCCCGTACATGTTCTTCTCCTTCCAGACGCCCCAGGCCTGCATCACCTCGGCGCCCGGGTCGGAGAGGAGCGGGAACGGCAGGTCGTACTTCTCCTTGAACTTCTTCTGCGCGGCGGGGGTGTCCTTCGAGATCCCCACCACCGCGACCTTCTTCCTCTTGAACGCGTCGACTTCGTCACGGAAGTCGCAGGCCTCCCGCGTTCAACCGGGGGTGTCGGCCTTCGGGTAGAAGAACACGACGACGCGCTTCCCGGCGAAGTCGGAGAGCTTCACCTCGTTCCCCTCCTCGTCCGGCAGCGCGAACTGCGGGGCCTTCTGGCCCACCTCGAGCGCCATGGATCCTCCTCGGGCTCCCGCCGGCGCGGTCACGACCGGCTGTCGGAAGCGACCGCGTACCCGTACCCGGCGCGGAGCGCGGGCGCAGGATCCCGGGCGGGGACGGCGCTACACTCCGACCGATGCGCCGCCGCTCGAAGCCCAGGCACGGCCCTACCCTCGCGCCGCCCGGAGCCTCGCCCGCGGCTCCCCGCGCCCGTCCGACCGCGCCGGGGGCCGCGGACGACGTGCTCCTCGCCTGGGCGCGCGACCGCGACGGCAGGAAGGTCCACGCGCTCCGCCTCGACCCCGCGGACCGCCGCCGCCGCGCGCCGTTCACCTGCCTCGGCTGCGGCGACGAGCTCGTGCCGCACCTCGGCAAGGTGCGCAGGCGCCACTTCGCCCACCGGGCCGGCTCGGCCTGCCCGCTCACCGCGCCCGAGACCGCCCTCCACCTCGACGCGAAGGAGCGGCTGCTCGCGCTCTGCGAGGACGCGTTCGCCGGCCGCCGCCGCGTGACGCTCCTCGCGCGCTGCCCCTCGTGCCGGCGCGCCGCGCCCCGGGACCTCGCCCGCGAGGGCGATCGGGCCCTGACCGAGGGCGCCGTCGGCGCGCTCCGCGCGGACGTGCTCGTCCTCGCCGGGGAGCGTCCCGCGCTCGCGATCGAGGTGGTCGTGACGCACGCGGTGGACGCGGAGAAGGAGGCGGCGCTCTCGGCGGCGGGCGTCCCGGCGGTCGAGATCGACGCTCGAGAGGAGTGGGAGGGAGAGGACGCGGAGGGGATCTCCGTCGCATGCCTCCGGAGCCTGGGGTTTCGCCCCTGCCCCGCCTGCGCGGCGGAGGCGCGGGCGGATGCGGATCGGGCGCTCGGCGGCGAGCACGCGGAGATCGCCGAGCTCGAGGCGTACCGGGCGCGCGGCTTCTTCGGCGCCCGGCCGGCGCTGGCCTCCGCCACCCCCGCGGCGGCCAAGGGGGACGCACCGCTCTCCGACGCTGATCGGGCGGACCTCGCCGAGCGCTTCCGCTGCCCGGAGTGCGGCGGCGGGGAGCTCGGCTTCGGAGCGCGCATCGCCCGCCACGCCTGCCCCGATCGCACCGCGCGGCCGGTCGCCTGGCGGGGCTACGACGGCACGGTCGTGGCGCTGTCCTGGTGGCGGCGCTGACCCTTCACGGAGGGCGCAGGAAAGTCCCCCGCAAGCCGCGGCAACCACGGAGGTTTTCGACATCCTCCGCCACTCGCCGTCCACGTCGGGTCGCCTTGCGACGGGGAGTCCGTTGTGTTAGAGGACGGTCCCCCGTGCGCCCTCGTGGCTCGCGGTGGCGCGACCCGCAGCCTGGGACGCGTGGCGCAGCAAATTCACACACCTCCCGCATCGGCGCGCTCCGGTGCTCCCGGCGACGGCGGCTTCTCGCCCGTCCCGTGGGTCAAAAGGCGCGTCTTCAGTCCCGGCGAGGTGGCGGACACAAACCGGAGATCACATGGAAAACCAGCAGCAGCCGCAGCAGCAGGACCCGATCGCTCCCCCCACGCCGACGCCCGAGGCGCCGGAGGCGGCCCCCGCCGCCCAGGCCGCGGAGCCCACGATGGCGAGCGCCCTCACGACGACGGGCACCGCCATCACGATGAAGCAGCTCCTCGAGGCGGGCGTCCACTTCGGCCACCAGACGAAGCGCTGGAACCCGAAGATGAAGCCGTACATCTTCGGCGCCCGCAACGGCATCTACATCATCGACCTCCAGAAGACCGTCGGCCTCGCCCGCGGCGCGCTCCGCTTCGTCTCGGACGCCACCGCGAAGGGCGGCATGGTCCTCTTCGTCGGCACGAAGAAGCAGGCGCAGGACGCCATCCGCGAGGAGGCCTCCCGCTCCGGCCAGTACCACGTCACGAACCGCTGGCTCGGCGGCACGCTCACGAACTTCAAGACCGTGAAGCAGGGCATCGACCGGCTGAAGACCATCGAGAAGATGGCGGCGGACGGCACCTACGAGCGGCTCCCCAAGAAGGAGGTCGCCCAGCTCGAGCGCGAGCGCGAGAAGCTCGAGAAGAACCTCGGCGGCATCAAGGAGATGAGCCGCCTGCCCGCCGCGATCTTCGTGATCGACACGAAGAAGGAGCACATCGCGGTGCACGAGGCGAACCGGCTCGGCATCCCGGTCGTCGCGGTCGTCGACACGAACTGCGATCCCGAGGGCATCGAGTACGTCATCCCGGGCAACGACGACGCCATCCGCTCGATCCGCCTCTTCACCGGCAAGGTCGCCGAGGCCTGCATCGAGGGCCGCGCCCGCTACTCCGCCTGGGCCGCGCAGCACGGCGAGGAGCGGCGCCCGGGCGAGGAGGATCGCGACGCGTCGAGCGAGCGCGGGCAGAAGGATCGCCGCGACCGCCGCGACCGCCGCGGAGGTGGCCGTGACCGCGAGCGCCGCGAGCCGCGCGAGGACCGCGCCGCCGCGAGCGCGAACGTCGAGGTCGTCCGCAAGGGCGACGTGACGGCGGCGCCGGCGCAGCCTGCGCCCGGCGGCGACGCGAACCGGTAGACCCGGCGCATCCCGGAGCTTTCCGGGGGCGGGCCCGGCGGGTCCGCCCCCGATCCTTTTTCAACGCACGAAGGAGAACACCCGTGGCCGAAGTGAACGCGAACATGGTGAAGGAGCTCCGGGAGAAGACCGGGGCCGGGATGATGGACTGCAAGAAGGCGCTCGCCGAGGCCGGCGGCGACTTCGCGAAGGCGGAGGAGGTGCTCCGCAAGAAGGGCCTCGCCGCCGCGGCCAAGAAGTCCTCCCGCGCCGCCACCGAGGGCCAGGTCGCGAGCTACATCCACATGGGCGGCAAGATCGGCGTCCTCGTGGAGGTGAACTGCGAGACCGACTTCGTGGCTCGCACCGACGGCTTCCAGGCGCTCGTGAAGGACATCGCGATGCAGATCGCCGCCGCGTCGCCCACCTGGGTCCGCCGCGAGGAGGTCCCCGCCGAGATCGTCGCGAAGGAGCTCGAGATCGCGAAGGCGCAGATGCGCGATCAGAAGAAGCCCGAGGCGATCCTCGAGAAGATCGCCCAGGGCAAGCTCGAGAAGTTCTACGAGCAGTTCTGCCTGCTCGACCAGCCGTTCGTGAAGGAGGACAAGAAGAAGATGTCCGAGGTCCTCACGGACGCGGTCGCCAAGATCGGCGAGAACATCCAGGTCCGCCGGTTCGCCCGCTTCGTGCTCGGCGAGGGGCTCGAGAAGAAGCAGGAGAACCTGGCCGAAGAGGTCGCCAAGGCGGCCGGCCTGCAGAAGTAGGCAGCGGTTCCAGAAGCCTCGCAGCATCCGAAGCCCCGGTCCGCGCAAGCGGGCCGGGGCTTTGTCGTGGCACGGGTTTCCACGGAGCGGGCGCCGCAGCGCGACCGTCCGCGGGACGGACTCACCGGACGAACGCGAGAACTCTCGGTCGGGTCGCGGGGGTCGCGGGTCGGTCGCGTCGCGCGGGGGGCTGGGGCGGGCTTGTTGGCGTCACCCGCAAATAGAAGAGGGCCGGCCCGGAGGCCGGCCCTCTCATGTCTTACGTGGTGCTCGCGACGCTTACGGCGCGCAGGCACCCAGCGTCACGTCGATGGCCCTGCCAGCGACGGTGCCGGTGATGTGGACCGGAGCGGAGCCGTCGATGAACTCCGCGTCCCCCCAGCCGTCCGAGCCGGCGGCGGGGCCGAGGTACACGACGACCGACCCGCCCTCCGCCGCGCTGGGCGACGACGGCGAGTAGCACGAGTACCAGGCCGATCCCGCCGGAGCGGCGGGCGTCACGGTGAGCCAGCCGGCCGCGGGCGTGCAGTCGGTCAGCGACGTCTGCACGAGGCCGCCGTCGACCTGTCGATCGAACGTGACGAAGATGGTCGTCGCGTCGAACTGGCCAGGATTCACGACAGCTTTATCCTTGTCGAGGATCCCGCCGCAGGTGCCCGCGGAGCTCCACGCCTCGCCGGTCCGGTCTGCGGAGACGGCGTCTGCACCGCCCGCCAGGTTCGCCGCGGTCACGGCGACGATCTGGGGCGAGCCCTTCTTCGCGTCCGAGTACGGATCACAGGCGACGGCGAGCGCCGCCACCGCCACCAGGGACAACCACTTGGTGTTCTTCATGTCGTTTCCTCCCTGGACCGGGCTAGAACGAGAGCGCCACGCCCAGCCGCAGCGAGATCGGCAGCTGGTACGCGGTGGTGGCGCGGCTCGGACGGCCGAAGTTGGGGTTGACGGTGACGGGACGGCCGTCGACGCTCTTGAGGTAGGCGAGCCCCGGGCAGTCCTTCTGGATCGCGCCGATCGGGTCAGACTTTCCGATCGAGTTCTTCGAGTCGCAGTTCAGCCCGTTCATCGGAGTGACCGTGTCGAACGTGTAGTCCTGGTCGTACTCCAGGGTCTCCTGCGCGTTGAACACGTTGAACACGTCGACGCGGAAGTTGAGCGCGTACGGCGGCTTCACCGTGTAGCCGATGCCGGCGCCGACGTCGACCGTGTTCACGAACGGCGTGCGGCCGGCCTGGCCGCGCGGGATGATGAACGCGGAGCTCGAGCCGTACTCCGGGTGGGCGCCCATCGCGCTGACCGGCGTGCCGGAGATGCCGTTGTAGGCGCCCGAGGCGGTCGCGCTCAGGCGGGGGCTGAAGCTGTAGGTGTACGCGCCGAAGAGCTTGACCTGGTGGGTGGTGTCGCCCGGGAGGTAGCCCGTCGTGTTCGCCATGAGCGACGCGAGGTCGTACGCGGCGGTGATGCCCGGGTCGAGCTGGCCGTACTCAGGGTAGTACGGGCCGGAGTAGTTGCCGCGCAGCGACGAGTACGTGTAGCTCGCCTGGGCGAGCCAGCTGTTCGAGAACTGCTTCGTCGCCTTGAAGGTGACGCCGTCGTACGAACGCTCCGGCTTCGGGAACTTCGTCGTGACCGTCTTGTTCGTCATCGGATCGTAGGTCTGCACGTTCGTCGCGTTGCCGACGACCACCCCGTTCACGGTGATGTCACCGCTCCGCTCGCCGGGGTTGGAGATGAAGAACGTACCGCCGTCGTTGGAGGACATGTCCTCGATGACGGCGCCCTGGCGGCGGCCCTGGTAATCGACGCCCACGGCGAGATCGGGGAGGATCTCGTACTCGGCCTGAGCGCCGAACTGGTCGTTGTACGAGCCCTTGAGCTTCGGGTCGATCGGGGTCGCACCACCGTACAGGCGCACGTCGTTGTTGCCACCGGAGCGGGGCTGGATCGCGCAGGAGGTCGAGTTGAACCCGTTGCCGAGCGCCGACGGGAAGTCGAGGCTCTTCGGGTCGAACGAGCCGAAGTTCCCGGCGAAGCCGCAGCTCGACGCGTTCAGGAAGTACTGGAGCTGGACCTCGGCGCCGAACGACCGGTTACCCATGTCGAGCGGCATCGCGTAGTAGTAGCGGCCCCACGCACCGGCGAGCTTGCCGCGGCCGTTCCCCGTGAAGTCCCAGATCGCCTGGACGCGCGGCGCCCAGTTGTCGGTGATGTCGAACGAGCTGCCGTTCTTCACGGACAGGTTCTTCATCGACTGGGTCTCGAGGCGGAGGCCCGCGTTGAGGGTCAGGTTCGGGAAGAACCCGGGCTGCCACGAGTCCTGGAGGAAGTACGCGAAGCTGTCGGTCTCGGACTTGTTGGTCTGGGTGGTGCGCGTGACGACCGGCGTACCAGCCGCGGCCGCGGCCTGGATAGCAGACAGCTCCAGGCCGGGGAAACCCGTGCTGGCGTTGGTCGGAAGCGGACCGCCGCCCGGGTTCACGATCGTGCCGAACGACCGGTACGCGTAGAAGCGATCCGGCAGGGTAGAAGTCGCTGGCGCGAAGTACCAGATCGCGCCGCCGGAGTGATATCCGTCGACCTTGTACTGGACGCGCTCGAGGTCGACGCCGCCCTTCAGGGTGTGCTGGCCGGCGAGCTCGGCGAGGTACGCCGCGGACGCCCTGCCGTTGAAGCG
The DNA here is from genome assembly GCF_022690745.1 of Anaeromyxobacter sp. SG64. Taxonomy (NCBI): domain Bacteria; kingdom Pseudomonadati; phylum Myxococcota; class Myxococcia; order Myxococcales; family Anaeromyxobacteraceae; genus Anaeromyxobacter; species Anaeromyxobacter sp. SG64. Next base: position 39,432 of record NZ_JALCZB010000031.1, read on the forward strand.
GTCACTCGTGCTGTCGAAGACCGTGCCACGGCCACCCGTCGTGTACGCGTCGAGCGGGCACGCCGCCGTGTCGGCGGGGTTGCTGCAGAAGCCCTGCGCCACGGCGCCGGCCGGAAGGGCCTCGAAGTCGGTCAGGTTCAGCTCCGTGCCGCCCCACTCCACCTCGGCGGTCTTGAACTGGTCGACGCCGCCGACGGTCTTGTCCTGGGGAGAGGTCTTCGAGTGGTAGACGCCGCCCGAGACCTCGGTGATGAGCTTCTTGTCCAGGAACTTGCCGCCGTAGCGACCGAGCACCGACAGCTGGTTCTCGTCGAGCGGGAGGAGCTCGCGGCTCCGGGCCGCCGCGGCCGGCGAGGCGCCGTAGAACGGACCGCCGGCGTTGAGCGACGTGCGCGAGGACGGCGCACCCCAGCCCGTGACGGTGAAGTTGTTGTTCTCGTCGAGCAGGTAGGTGAGCTTGCCGACCCACTGGTAGGTGGTGCGGCTCGTCCGGAGGTTCCGCTCCGTCCCGGGGATCGTGGTCTGGATCGGGTTGAGGAGCGCGTCCACGCACTCACCGTGACCGCCGTCCGGCGTCGTCCCGGCGGGGCAGGTGCCGCCCGAGTTGAGCTCGGTGGCGTTCTGGCGGGCGAACCGCTGGTACATGGTCCGGCTCGTGACAGGCGAGAACCCGGCGTAGAACCAGAGCTTGTCCTTCATGATCGGGCCGCCGACCTCGAAGCCGAAGTCGAGGCCGTAGGACCCCTCGTCCGGCTTGGCGCGGTAGGCGAGCGCCTCGCCGAGGCCGCCCGTCGTCTTGCCCGTCGGCTCGACGAGCATGCTGGGCGTGAAGGTGGAGAAGACGGACCCGTGGAACTCGTTCGAGCCCGACTTCAGGATGACGTTCATGATGCCGCCGGTGGCGCGGCCGTACTCGGCGTTGAACCCGCTCGTCTTGACGTCGATCTCCTGGAGGAAGTTCGAGCGGAGGGAGGGCGGGGCGTTGAAGCCGCCGTTGCCGCCGCGCGTACCGTACGCGGGGTCGGTCGTGTTGAAGCCGTCGACGATGTACTGGTTCTCGGCGCCCTGCGCGCCGGCGAACCCGACGCCCGTGGCGTCCAGCTTGGCGGTCGGGGCGACGACGGCGATGGCGTCGAACCCGCGGCCGACCGGGATGCTCGACATGAACTCCTTGGAGACGACGGCGCCCGCCTCGGCGGAGCCGACGTTCACCGCGGGTGCGGCCCCCGTCCGGACGACCTGCTCCTCCATCTGCACCGCCTCGGGGACGACGGCGAGGTTCGCGCGGATGGTCTTGTCGGGGCGCAGCGTGACGTCGGAGCGCTCGGTGGACTTGTAGCCCTCGAGCTGCACCGCGAGGCGGTAAGCGCCGGAGGGGAGAAGGGTGAAGCGGAAGTTGCCGTTGTTGTCCGTGACGGCCGTCTGCTCACCCTGAAGCGCAGGGCTCGTGGCGACGATGACGGCGCCGGCGACCGGCTTTCCGGTCGAAGCATCGGTTACCACACCGAGAATGGTGCCGGTGGTTTGCGCGGAGGCGACACTCGCGAACAGCAACGCGAGCGGCGCGAGGCGCGCGAGGCGAAGCAACTTCTTCCTCATGACTTCCTCCAGGGAGAGAGCACTCAGCCGCAGCCAGGCGGGCGATCGCTCGTGTGGGCACATCACGGCACACATAGCGATCGACCGACGGGTCAGTGCGCCCTTGTAGGCAGTCGTTATGAGGAATGTCAAGACGACGCCGACTGTTAGCCGAGCTTGTCTCTTACACCCCGCCCGGGACGTAACACTCCGAGTTTACGTGCTTTTTCCGAAAGCCCCGGCAAGTCGCGACGTTCCGCTTAGGGCGTGGAGGGCACCGCAGAAGGGACGCTGCTCGCACGCCCTCGGGGGATCCCGAGCGGCTGGAAGGTCGGCCGGCCGTGGTCAGCGCACATCGAGCACGCGCAACGGTTTGCCTTCGCCTCCGCGCCATGCGCACTATTTTCGCCAGCGCTGTTGACAACGTGCAGGCGCGGAGACTAGGAAGCGTCTTCAATTTTTCCGGCTGATTCTGCCGTCAACCGCAGCAGCAGCGAGGCCGCCGGCGCGTGTTCGACGAAGTCACCAAGAAGGAAGGCGGTAAGGCCGCTGCGCGTCGCGCGGGCTACGTCTTCGGTTCCACGCTTTTCCAGGGCATTCTCATCGCGGCGATCATCACCGCCTCCGCAGCCATCAAGGCGAAGGTGATCGACGAGCCGGTCGTGGACGTGAAGTTCGTCAAGACCGCGCCGCCGCCGCCCCCTCCCCCGCCGCCTGCGCCGCCCCCCGCGGCCCGCAAGCGGCCGCCCGACGCGAAGCCGCGGACGGATCTGCCCAAGCCGCCGCCGCCCCAGGCGCTGATCCAGCCTCAGGAGATCCAGCCTGAGATGAAGGCGCCGGATCCCAACGAGGCGCCCGAGCCGGAGTACGACTACGGCGACGCGGCCGAGGGCGAGGGCGTGGTCGGCGGTGTCGTCGGCGCCCGGCCCACGAACGAGATCGAGGACGCACCCGCGTTCGCCACTGCGGGCTACCGCAAGCCGCAGATGGCCGAGCCGGGCTGCGTCCAGCGCTCGGTCCGCATCCCGCAGCAGCTCGCCGGCTACATCTCCGGCCCGATCACCGTGAAGTTCGCGATCCGGCCGGACGGCTCGCCGTCGCGCTTCGAGGTGATGACCAACGTCCCCGACCAGCGCATCTCGACCGCGATCTGGCAGGCGGTCCAGGGGTGCCGCTGGGTGCCGGGCGCGGATGCCCAGGGCCGCCCGGTGTCCATCTGGGTGATCCTCCCCATCCGCTTCACCGCAGGCTAGGCGCTCGTTCCCGCGTCGAGGCGTTCACCTTTCGAAGAAGTAGTTTCAGCCCACAGGAGATGTCGATGTTCCAGCCGCTCGCTTCCTTGAACAACCTCGTCATGGCCCAGGCCGCCGGCGCCGCCCCGGGCACCTTCGATCTCGTCAACATGGTGAAGTCGATCGAGGGCTTCGGCATCGTGGTCGCCGCGATCCTCGGCATCATGAGCATCTACTCGCTCGGCGTGATGGCCGAGCGGCTCGTGACCTACTCCCGCGCCAACAAGGCCTCCCGCCAGTACGCCGCGAGCCTGCGCGACCTCCTCCCCGGCGGGAAGTTCGGCGACGCGGTGGAGCTCTCCAAGAAGCTGAAGCGCGGCCACCTGCCCAAGGTGCTCGGCCTCGCGATCGAGGAGTACAGCCGCGGCGTCGACGCGGTCCGCACCAAGGGTCCCCACGACGTGGGCGACTTCGACGTGATCGCGGCCGTGAACCGCGCGGTCGAGCGCAGCTCGCTCCGCACCGTCAACGACCTCCGCCGCGGCCTCGGCTCGCTCGCGACGATCGGCTCGACGGCCCCGTTCGTCGGCCTCCTCGGCACGGTGTGGGGCATCATCAAGGCCTTCCAGAACATGGCGGCCACCGGCTCCGGCGGTCTCGGCACGGTGTCCGGCGCGATCGCCGAGGCGCTCATCAACACCGCCTTCGGCCTCCTCGTCGCGATCCCCGCCGTCATGATGTTCAACTACCTCACGAACCGCGTCGAGGACATGCAGGTCGACATCACCGACTCCGCCACGGAGCTCGTCGACTTCTTCATGAAGGAAGGCCGCGAGGCGAAGTAGCCGCCGCGCGCACCTCCGGGACGCCTCTCAGGAGCCGAACGCGATGTCGATGGATGTCGGCAGCAAGTCGGTGAAGAGCGACATCAACGTGACGCCGCTCGTCGACGTCGTGCTGGTGCTCCTCATCATCTTCATGGTCATCACCCCGATGCTCCAGCGCGGGAAGCCGGTGCAGCTCCCCGACGCGAAGCACGTCTCCGCCCTGAAGGGCGGCGGCGACCCGGTCCTCCTCTCCATCACCGCCGATGGGAAGGCCTGGATCGACAAGGCGGAGGTGCCCCTCGAAGAGCTCTCCACCGAGCTCAACGTGGCGATGCAGATGGCGCCCGGCTCGCCCGTGATGATCAAGGGCGACAAGGCCGTCGACTACAAGCGCGTCCGCGAGATCATCCTGGAGGTCTCGAAGACGCACCTGCTCGGCGTGAGCCTCGCCGCGAGCGAGATCAAGGAGAAGAGATAGCCATGGGGATGGCGCTCGGGACGAAGAAGCCCGCCTCGGACATCAACGTCACGCCGCTCATCGACGTGGTGCTGGTGCTGCTCATCATCTTCATGGTGCTGACGCCGCTCGCCGAGAAGCAGAAGTTCATCCGCGTCCCCGACTACCAGCCGGAGATGCAGCCGGTCCCGCCCGACTCGGTGCCGCCCGACCAGACGATCCTCACGGCGCTGCAGAACGGGAACGTGCTCCTCAACAAGCAGGAGATGAGCGTCGCCGACGCGATGCAGCGGCTCCACGTGGCGTACGACGGACGGCCCTCGAAGGTGCTGTTCTTCAACGCCGAGGACACCGTGAAGTACGACCAGGTCGTGTACGTGCTCGACCAGGCGCACGGCTCCGGCGTGAACACCATCGGCATGATGACCGACCCGCCGATCACCGCCCAGGCCGCGGCGGCGCAGCCCGCGCCGCAGTAGCCGCGCTCCAGGCGGAGCGTCTCGAAGGGCCGGCTCGCGCCGGCCCTTCTCATTACTAGCGGCGCGCCCCGATCCCAGGCTCCGGGGCCCCAGCCCTACTGGGCCGCGCCGAGCCGCTCGAGCACCGCCTCGAGCTCCGGCGGGAGCGGGCTCATCGCCTCGACGCGCGCGCCGTCGGGGCCGTCCACGGCCAGCCGCGAGGCGTGCAGGAACTGACGGCGCAGCCCCGGGAGCTCGGACGCCGCGCCGCCGTAGAGCGCGTCGCCCGCGACCGGGTGACCGAGGTTCGCGAGGTGCGCGCGGATCTGGTGCATGACGCCCGTGACGATGCGGACGCGCAGCAGCGTGTGCGTCTCGTAGCGTCGCGCGACCTCCCAGTGCGTCTCGGCGGGTCGCGGCCGGAGCCCCTTCGCGAGGAGCCGCTCCTCCGTCTCCGGATCGGGGACCGGCACCGACCGGCCGCCGCGCTGCGCGAGCGGGACGGACGAGACCCCGCCGGAGGCGACCCGCCCGACGACGAGCGCGAGGTACACCTTCTCGACCTCGCGCAGCGAGAAGCGGGAGTGCAGCGCCTCCCACGCCTCGGCGTCGCGCGCGAACAGCACGCACCCGCTCGTCTCGATGTCGAGCCGCTGGACGGCGCCGCCCTCGCGCGGCTCCGGCGACGCGCCGGCGCACTCGGGGAAGCGCGCGACCACCGCGTTCGCGAGCGTCCCGCCCTCGCCGGGGGCGAGCGGGTGGACGGCGATGCCCGCCGGCTTGTCGACGACGACGAGGCGCGGCGTCTCGACGAGCACCGCGAGCGGAGCCTCCGGCTCGGGCTCGGGCGGACCCGCCGGCGCCTCCACGTCGATCTCCACCAGGGCGCCCGGCTCGACCGCGTCGCTCGCGCGCGCGCGGCGTCCACGCACCCGCACCTCGCCGAGCTGGAAGGCGCGCTTCACCGTGGCCCGCCCGAGCCCGAGCGCGTCCGCGAGCGCCCGATCGAGCCGCCCCGAGGCGGTGAGCGGCAGTCGAATCTCCCGTCGCATGCGATCCGTTCTCCGCGCCCCTGGCGCGGCCTCTTGCGGAGCCAGCCCCTGGGCCCCGTTCGGCGCCGGGTTCGCGGCGCCACGCTATCGGGGAGGCTCGGCCCCGAGAGGGAGATAGAGCCTCTCCGCCCGGCGAGGCAACCGCGTTTCGCCTGCAGCGCCCCGGTCGAGCGGCCGCCCCGCCGCGGCGCAGCGCCCCACCTCCGGCTAGGACCGGATCATGCCGACCTCGCTCACCCTGCCCCTCGACGACGAGGCCGTCCGCTCGCTCCACGTCGGCGACGAGGTGCTCTTCAGCGGTCGCATGATCACGGCTCGCGAGGCCGCCCACCGCGCCCTCCTGCGCGCGCTCGATCCGGCCGTGAAGGGGCTCGTCGAAGGGCGCTTCATCTATCACTGCGCCCCGGTGGTCGCCCAGGATCCGGCCACGCACGCCTGGCGCTTCGCCGCCGCCGGCCCGTCCGTGTCGCTGCGCGAGGAGCCTTACCAGGCCGAGGTGATCGCGCGTTACGGGGTGCGCGGCGTCGTCGGAAAGGGCGGCATGGGGCCCGCGACGCTGGCCGCGCTCGCCGGCCACGGCGCCGTCTACCTGCACGCGGTCGGCGCGCTCGCCGTGACGCTCGCCCGCCGCGTGGTGCGCGTGCACGGCGTGCACAGGCTCGACGAGCTCGGGGTGCGCGAGGCGATCTGGGACATCGAGGTGAAGGACTTCCCCGCGATCGTCACCATGGACGCGCACGGCGAGAGCCTGCACGCGACGCTCGAGCGCGAGGCGGAGGCGGCGCGCGCGCTGCTGGAGCGGACGAGCCTCTGATTGCGTTCGCGCTCGGGCGGTGCGGCTCCCGCCGAGGCGAAAGGCTGCCCCGCGGCGACGCCTTCGGGCGCCTCGGCGAGGAGCTCGAGCCGCGCGGGCCGGCCGTGAGTGCCCCGCGGGCGCCCCACCCCGCGAACGCTCACCGCGTCTTGCGGCGCGGCGCGCGGCGACGCCCGGGCGGCTCCATGCGCACGAGGCCGTAGAAGAGCTGCGCCTCCGTGTAGGTCTGCCGTCCGCGGTAGCTCTCCTCGCGGTAGTAGCCGCAGGGCCGCTCGAGCCACATGCGCGCCCGGACGATCCCGTGCTTGGAGAAGGGCGCGACGATCTCGGCCGGCGCCTCGGCCAGGTAGCGCTCGAGGAGCCTGCGGATCTTGCGGTTGTAGGGTCCCCGCGCGAGCCGCGAGTGACGCCGGCCGCGGTGCAGCGTGCCGTCGAAGCGCGTGGAGGCGTGGTAGAGCTCGTGGAGGATCGTGCCGATCCGCTGCTCCGGCGTCGAGGCGCGGAACCAGAGCGGCCGCAGCGTGACGACGTAGAGGATCTTGCGGCCCTTCACGCGGATGAGCGGCTTCTTCCGACCGGCGTCGCCGCGGGCCCGCGTCTGCCTGAAGTGGGCCGGCCGGATGGTGGCGCGGGAGGCGCGCCGCGCCTCGCCGGCGACGACGAGGATGCGGGAGACGCGCACGTGCGCGAGCTCGGGGATCCGCGCGGCGACGTCGCGCACGAGCCGCTTCACCGCCAGCGTCACGTTGAGCCGGGCCACGCAGGGCCAGGATCGCCCAGCGCAGCCCGGGCGACAAGCTCCCACAGCGACACCGTTCGCCGCACCCGCATCCTTCACTTCGCCGGGCCGGCCCGATACGATGGCCGCCGATGGTCCTGCTCCTCACGCTCGCCGTCGCCCTGCTCTCCACCGCGCTCGTGCGGCTGGTCCGCCGCGAGCGCGGCCTGGTCGCCGAGGTCTCCGAGCTGGGAGAGCGCGTGAGCGAGCTCGGGATGCGGCTCGAGGCCGCCGAGGGGGAGGTCGCCCAGGCCGTCACGCAGGCGGAGATCGCCGAGAACGTGCTGCTCGAGAAGGGCGTCGCCGACGAAGACGACATCGAGGCGGTGCGCCGGCGCTTCATCGCCGACGCGCCCTCCGGCTACGACCGGGCGCGCGACGGCGAGCTGAATTGATCCAACGGGGACTGCGTCCCCGCCCCCGCGGCAGAGCCGCTGGGGCCCCACCCCTGCGCGGCGGGTCCCGTGAACGGTCGCGCCCGCTTCGCGGGTTCGCGACCGTTCCCCGCCGGGAGGGATTGCATCCCTCCCCGTCGCTTCGCGACGGGGCCCCTCCCTGCGGACGTGAGACGGCGCTGACCGGCCCGTGAGCCGGGCCCTAGCGCGTGCGGGTCCGGGGTCGGGACCGGCCGGCGCCCCGGGTGGGCTTCGCGCGAGCCGCCGTCGACTTGCGCGCCGACGTGCGCTTCGTCGCGCGCGCGCGCGTGGGACGCTCGGGCGCCTCAGCCGCGGGGCGCGCAGGGGCGGCCTCGTAGCGCGGCTTCTCGGGGTGCCGCCGGTAGACGAGGATCGTGCGCCCGAGGATCTGCGCGACCTGCGCGCCGGTCTCGGCGCCGAGCCGGTCCGCCGCCTCGAAGCGATCCTCGGGGGTCTCGGTCCCGATCTTCACCTTCACGAGCTCGTGCGTCCCGAGCGCGTCGTCGAGCTGGCGCAGCACCGCCTCGGTCACGCCCTCCTTGCCCACCTGCACGACGGGCGAGAGGTGGTGTCCGGCGGCGCGCAGGGTCTTGCGCAGCCGGGTCGAGGCCATCAGGGCGCGCTTCTTCGGGTTCGTGGGAGCAGGCATGTGCGTTCACTTCCTGAGATAGCGGAGCTCGCGGACGAGGTCCACGTGCTCGGGCGCGACCGCGAGGCCGCGCCTGAGGTGGCGCTCGGCGAGGGAGAGGTCCCCCACGAGCTTGGCCATCTGGCCGAGGAACAGGTACCCCGGCGCGCAGCGGGAATTCCGGCGGAGCCCCTCCTCGATGGAGGCGGCGCTCGCCGCGTGCTGCGCCCGCGGCTCGCTCGCGACGAGGAACTCGCACCACGCCGCCCAGATCGCGAACTCCGGCTCGTCGGCGTTGAGCACGATCGCCTCGCGGAGCTTCGCGAGCGCCTCGGCGTAGCGGCGGGCGCGGACGAGGACGGTCGCCGCCTGGAACACGTTCTCGGCCTGGAGGATCCGCATGACGTCCACGTCTGCGGCCCCGCCGGACGCGAGCTCTTCCTCGTACTTCGCGCGCTGCGCCTCGTCACCGAGCACGCTCCACGCGGCGCTCACCTTCGCGAACACGTCGGCGCAGAGCGCACGCACCTCGGCGGGGGCGTCCGCCGGAACCGCGTCCGGGTGGTAGGTCTTCGCGAGCCGGAAGTAGGCGACCTTCACCTGCGCCGCAGTCGCCGCGCGCTTCACGCCCAGGACCTCGAAGTGATCGGCGCTCGCGAGCCCCTCGAGGAGGACTCGGAGCTCCCCGGCGTCGAGCGGAGGAGGAGGCGGCGGGGGCGCGCTCGGGCGGGACACCGCGGGCGCCGCCGGCGGACGGGTGGCGGCGGGCGGGGGTCGCGGAGCGACGGGGGATGGCTTCGCGGGCGAGGCGGGTCGCGCGGCGGGCGGTCCGGGCGAGGGCATGGGCGAAGTCGCGGCCGACGGCGC
>NZ_JALCZB010000032.1:0-46107 GCF_022690745.1 Anaeromyxobacter sp. SG64
CTCGACCGCGTCTCAGCCGTGCCCGCGGGGCTCTCGGCGCGCATCGCCGTCGCGACGCGCACCGGCGGCCAGGTGGACGAGCACTTCGGGCACGCCCGCGAGCTGCTCGTCTACGACGTGAGCCGCGCCGGCGCGCGCCTCGTCGGGCGGCGCGCGGTGGACCGGTACTGCGTCGGCGGGGAGGGGGAGGAGGACGCGCTCGCGACGATGCTGCGCGCGCTCGAGGGGTGCCGCGCGGTGCTCGTCGCCAAGGTCGGGCGCTGCCCCAGGGAGCAGCTCGCCGCCGCGGGCATCGAGCCGGTGACGGAGCAGGCGTTCCGCCCGATCGAGGCGGCGGCGCTCGCCTGGTTCGAGGGCTTCGCGGCGCGAGTCGCCGTCGGCGAGGTGGCCGCCCCGCCGGCGGTCGCGGCGGCGCCGCGCGCGGAGGTCGCGTGAGCCCGCGCGAGAAGGAGGGGGCCCCCGGCGCGGCGCTGCCGGCGCTGCCGGCGCTGCCGGAGCTCGAGGGGCTCGAGTCGGCGGAGGACTTCTTCGCGGCGCTCGGCGTGCCGTTCGACTCGCGCGTGCTCGCGGTGAGCCGGCTCCACCTCATGAGACGCTTCGGGCTCGCGATGCAGGCCTTCCTCCTCGAGCGCCCCGCCGCGAGCGAGGGAGAGCGGCGGGCCGCCCTGCGCGCCGCGCTGCGGGAGGCGCACGCGCTCTTCGCCCGGTCGACGCCGCTCGAGTCCGGGGACTTCGGCGTGCTCCGCGGGGCGCGGCCGGTGAAGCTCGGAAGGCGTGAGTGAGGCCGCCGGACTAGAACCGCGGGGTGCCCGCCCCGCTTCCGGTCGACCTCCTCGCCGCCGCCGACTGGAGCGTGAGCGAGCGGAAGCGCTGGCTCGCCCTCGCGCAGCGCGGCGCCGACGGCCGCTGGCGCGCGGGAGGGGCGCGCCCGGTCGGTCGAGCCGAGACGCTCGTCGCGCGGCTCGCGCGCCGGGCCGGGACGCGGCGGCGCGCGCTCCTCGGCCTCGACCTCCCGATCGGCGTCCCCGCGGCGTACGGCGCGCGCGTCGGGGCGGACTCCTTCCTCGCGTGGGCGCCCGGCCTGGGCGCGCCGCCCTACGAGGCGTTCTTCACGCCCGCCGCGACCGCCGCCGAGATCACGCTTCACAGACCGTTCTATCCGGAGCGCGCCCGCCGCGCCGGCGTGGTCCGGCAGGCGGAGCTCTGCGCCGCGCTCGGGGTGCCGGGCTTCGACGCGCTCCGGCGTGCCTGCGACCGCGCCCGCCCGGGGCGGCGCGCGGCGGAGGCGCTCTTCTGGACCGTGGGCGGGAAGCAGGTCGGAAAGGCCGCGCTCGCAGGCTGGCGTGACGTCGTCCTGCCCGCGCTCCGCGACGCCCGCGCCGCGATCTGGCCGTTCCAGGGCGAGCTCGCGACGCTGCTGCGACCCGGCGCGGTGGTGCTCGCGGAGATCTACCCGGCCGACGCGTGGCGCCGCCTGGGCGCCGCGCCGGTCTCGAAGCGCGATCCGGCCTCACGGCTCGCCGCCTGCGCCGCGCTCGGGCGCTGGCTCCGGGCGGCGGGGGTCTTTGCCTCGCGCCGGCTGTCCACCCAGCTCGCGGAGGGGTTCGGTCGCCGACCGGACGGCGAGGACGCGTTCGACGCGGTGGTCGCGCTGCTCGGGATGCTCGACGTGGTGCTCGGCCGGACCGCGCTGTTCGAGCCCGAGCAGGAGGCGCGCGCGGTGGAGGGGTGGATCCTCGGGCTCGATCCGGGGTGAGCTCTCGAGCTCGGGCGGACGAGACGGGGCCCCGCTCAGTCCTTCAGGAGCCCCGCCGCGCGCGCTGCCTGCTCGATCGCCGCGTAGTTCCCGGGCGCCGTCGGGATGAACTTCTTCGTGCGCTGGAGGTCCAGGATCTTCCGGTGCTCGGGGTTCGCGTAGTCGAGCGCGAGGAAGGCGGCGCGGAGCTGCTCGACGACCTTCGGATCGAGGTCGCCGCGGACCGTCCAGCTGTAGTCGTGGAACTCGGGCGTGGTCCACAGCACGCGGACCTTGGTGGGATCGATCTTCTTCTCGTCGAGGAGGCGCTGCCAGATGGACTCGTTGAGCGCGCCCGCGTCCACCTTGCCGGCCTCGACCCACTTCGCGGTCACGTCGTGCGCGCCGGAGTAGGCGACCTTCGCGAAGTCCTTGTCCGGGTCGAGACCGTTCTGGAGCAGGAAGTAGCGGGGCATGAGGTGGCCGGAGGTGGAGCTCACCGAGCCGAACGCGAAGGTCGCGCCCTTCAGGTCCTGGAGCCTCTGCGCCTTCGAGGCGGCGGGGACGATGATCTTGGAGTGGAAGCGGGCGTCCTCCTCGCGCTGTACGAGCGGGATGGCGGTGCCGGTGCGGCGGCGGGCCTGGACGAACGTGAAGCCGCCGTACCAGACGAGGTCGAGCTTGCCGGCGGCGAGGCCCTCGACCGTGGCGGCGTAGTCCGTCACCGGGGTGAACTTCACCGGCCGGCCGACCGCCGCCTCGAGGTACTTCCCGAGCGGCTCGAACTTGCGCAGGAGCTCGGTGGGCGACTCGTCGGGGATGGCGGAGACGCGGAGCGGCTCCGCGCCCGCGGCGGAGAGCGGGAGGAGCGGAAGGACGAGGGCGAGGAGGCGGCCGAGACGGTGCAGGTGCATGGAAGGCTCCTGGCGCGCGGCGGACTGCCGCGCGCCGGACGAGGGTTCCGGGACGACGACGACGGGAAGGTCCTTCACCACGCGTCCACCACCGCCGGGACCGCCGGCTCGGGGCCTTCCTCGGCGCGCTCGGAAGGGCCTTCCACGAGCCGCCGCCGAAGCGCGCCGGAGAGCAGGTCGACCGCCGTGACGAGCAGCACGATCACGAGCAGCAGCGTGAGGGTGCGGTGGTGGTGGAACAGGCTCAGGGAGACGTGCAGGAGCCCGCCCAACCCGCCCGCGCCCACGACGCCGAGCACCGCGGAGGCGCGGATGTTCACCTCCCAGCGGTAGAGCGTGTAGGCGACGAGCTGCGGAAACGCCTGCGGCAGGACCGCGAGCGCCGAGGCCGCTGCGTCGCTCGCGCCCGCCTCCCGCAGGGCCGCGAACGGCGCGGTGGGGACCTCCTCGAGCGCCTCCGCGTAGAGGCGGCCGAGGACGCCCGCGGTGTGGACGCCGAGCGCGAGCGCCCCCGCGAACGGGCCGAGCCCGACCGCGAAGATGAGGACGAGCGCCCAGAGCAGCTCGGGCAGCGTCCGGCCCAGGTTCAGGATGCCGCGGGCCGTCCACGCGACGGCGGCGAGCGTCACGCCACGAGCGAACGCGGGGCGGCCGCCGCCCGCGAGCACGTGGAGCCGGAGGGCCGCCGGGTACGCGAGCAGGAGCCCGAAGAGCGCGCCGAGCGCCGTGCCGAGCACGCTCACCGCGAAGGTGACGACCGCGGCCGGCGCGAGCTGGCGCAGGAACGCGGGGTCGAGGTCGGGCGGCCACAGCGAGGCCGCGAAGCCGCCGACGCTCGCGAGGGCGGAGGGGGAGAGGACGTCGCGCCAGGACAGGTCGAGCACCCGCGCCGCTCCCCACGCGGCGAGCGCCCAGATCGCGAGGCCGAGCGCACGGGCGCGCAGGGCGCCGAGCCCGAGCGGGAACAGGCCACGGCTCCGGTGGATGCGGCGGCGCACGAGCTGGGAGAGGAGATCGACGCCGGCGACCAGCACGAACAGGGCGATCACCATCGCCGCGACCTCGTCGTACGCGAACATCTTGAGCGAGAGCTCGAGCTGCACGCCGAGCCCGCCCGCGCCCACGAGCCCGAGCACCGCCGAGGCGCGGAGCGCGCAGTCGAACCGGTAGAGCGTGTAGGAGGCGAGGAGCGGGACCGAGCCGGGGAGCACGCCGAACGCGAACGCGCCGAGGGGCGGCGCGCCCGCGGCGGAGAGCGCCGCGGCGGGTGCCCGCGGCGCCGACTCGAAGATCTCGGCCATCACCTTGCCGAGCACCCCCGCGTAGCCGACCCCGATGGCGAGCACGCCCGCGAGCGGCCCCATCCCGAACGCCCGGACGAACACGAGCGCCCAGACGAGCTCGGGCACCGAGCGCATGAGGTTCAGGAGGACGCGCGCCGCGAGCCACGCGGTGCGGCGGGGTGCGGCCGGCGGATCGCCCGGGGTGGCGAGGACGCGCGGCGAGACCGCGAGGAACGCGAGCGGCGCCGCGAGCGCGAGCGCGAGCGAGATGCCGAGGAGGGCGATGGCGACCGTCTCGGCGAGCGGGCGCGCGAGGGAGGAGAGAAACGCGGCCGAGTGGGCGGGCGGCCAGAAGCCGCGCGCGAAGTCCGCCATCGCCCGGCGCGCCCCGGGCGCGAGGAGCGCGCCGAGATCGCCGCCCGCGATGCGATAGGAGACGACGACGGCGGCCGCGAGCGCGAGCCCCGGCCAGGAGAGGAGCGCCGGGAGCGGCGGGCGCCGCGCCCTCACGCGCCGCCCTCCGCGCCGGGCCTCACGGCGGCCCGGGCGACCTCGACGAAGCGCCGCGCCGCCGGCGACGGCGTCGCGTCGCGCCGCCACGCCACGAAGAGCCGCCTCGGGATGCGCACCCCGTCGATGCGGAGCGCGCGCAGGTGCCCGCGCTCGAGCTCCTCCCGGACGGCGAGCCGGGAGGTGAACGCCACGCCGACGCCCGAGAGGACCGCCGCCTTGAGCCCCACGAGCGTCCCCACCTCCAGCGCGACCGCCGCGGGATCGAGCGGCACGCCGAGGTTCGCGAGGTGGTCCTCCACGACGGCGCGCGTGCCGGAGCCGGCCTCGCGCTCGACGCGCGGCAGCCGGGCGGCGAGCGCGGGAGGGATCGGCTCGGCCGGGAGCCCCTCCTGCGCGGGCGAGGCCACGAGGACGATCTCGTCCTCGACCAGGTCCTCGAAGTGGAGCTCGGGGTGCGGTGAGCGGGCGCCGACGAAGCCGACCTCCACGTGGCGCGCCAGGAGGTCGGCGGTAACCTCTGCCGAGTCCTTCACCGCGAGGCTCACCCGCACGCCCGGGTACGCGCGTACGAACGCGCGGACCGCGCCGGGCAGCAGGAACTCGCCCGGCGTGTTGGACGCGCCGAGGGCGAGGACGCCGGCTGGCGCGGCCGGGCTCGGGGTGCGGGGCGCCGCCGGGGATGGGCTCACCGCCGCGCCCTTGCGGGAGGCATAGAGGCGCGAGAGGTCGTCGAGCGTCAACGCCGCGACGGGCGCGTCGAACGCCACCGCCCCGTCGCGCAGCCCCACCACCCGGGTGACGATGGGGAGGAGCGGCTCGAGCCGGTGGGTGGAGACGACGAGCGTGCGCCCGGCGAACGCGCGCCCGAGCAGCGCGGCGATCTCCACCGCGCGCGCGGGGTCGACCGAGGCGACGGGCTCGTCCGCGATGACGATCTCGGGATCCTGGTACAGCGCCCGCGCGATCGCCACCCGCTGCTGCTCGCCGCCGGAGAGCCGATCCACCCGCTCGTGGAGCCGCTCGGCGATGCCGACCTCCGCGAGCACCGCGCGGACGCGCTCCGCCTCGGCGCGCGAGACGAGCGCGGCGAGCGCGCGCGCGAGCGACATGCGCCCGAGCCGCCCCGCGACCACGTTCTGCATCACGCTCGCCTGGGGGACGAGGTGGAGCTGCTGGTGGACGGTGCCGATCCGCGCGCGGACGGCGCGGAGCGCGCGCGGCGCGAGCCCCGCCACGTCACGCCCGAAGAGCTCGACCGCGCCGCACGACGGCGCGAGGGAGGTGGCGAGCAGTCGCAGCAGGGTGGACTTGCCGGCGCCGCTCGGGCCCACGACGGCCACGCGCTCGCCCTCCCGGATCGCGAGCGACAGCGGGAGCAGCGCGTCGCGGCGGCCATAGCGCTTCCCGGCGCCGGTGAGGGCGAGGGCGGGCACCGGGACGGCGGAGGCGCGCACGGGCGCGCGAGCGGGCGCGGGCGCCTCGCTCATGGCGCGCTCGCGCGCCGGGCTCGCGGCGCGTCCGGTCCGGGGGCCGCGTCCCGCCGCGCGAGGGGGCGCACGGGAGCGGCGGCCACGCGGGCGGCGAGGAGGGAGCGCATGGGACCATGTCTTATCGGGCGCCCGCCGCCCGCCGCAACCACCGCGTCGGTCCTCACGGCTCCCGCGCAGGCCGCGGGTCCCACCACACCTCTCCCTTGCCGCGGATCGCCTCCGCCGCGCGCCTGCGCGTGTCCGCGCGCTCGTCCGCGCTCATGGGCCGAAACCCCTCCGCCGCCGCGAACGCGGCGTCCTGCTCGTTCGGGAACGACAGGCCGAGCAGCGCCACGTCCGGGTCGAGCGTCAGGGTGTAGCGCAGGCACTCCTCGACGGAGAGGCGCGGCAGGGCAGGG
This sequence comes from Anaeromyxobacter sp. SG64, assembly GCF_022690745.1. NCBI lineage: Bacteria > Pseudomonadati > Myxococcota > Myxococcia > Myxococcales > Anaeromyxobacteraceae > Anaeromyxobacter > Anaeromyxobacter sp. SG64. The sequence goes on from NZ_JALCZB010000032.1 coordinate 6,334, forward strand.
GCGGCCGTGTCGGCGCCGCCGGAGGAGACCTTCCCCCGCGGGCGCTGGGCGAGCGGGCGACCGTAGCCCTCGGTGTCGCCGACGAGCTTCCCGGCGCCGAAGGTCTTGAAGCAGACGGTGCCGACGCCGCGCGCCTTCGCGGCGGGCAGGATCTCGTCGACGTAGCGCGGGTGGCAGTACGGTCCCACCGGGAACATGACCACGTCGCACAGGCCGGAGGCGAGCGCGTCGGCGAGCACGTCCGGGTGGTGCGACGAGATCCCGCGGAACCGCGCGCGCCCGCGGGCGATCTCCTCCGCGAGCTCCGCCATCGCCCCGCCGGGCGCCTTCGCGCGCCGCCACGCCTCGGGCTCCGAGCAGGAGTGGAGCACGAGGAGGTCCACCGACGCGACGTCGAGCCTGCGCAGGCTCTCGTCCAGCTGCGGCGCGACGGGACGGTCGAGGTGGTCGATCTTGTCGACGAGGAGGACGCCCGCGCGTCGGCCGCGGAGCGCCTCGCCGACGATCTCCTCCGAGTAGCCGTCCTCGTACATGGGCGCGGTGTCGACGACGTTCAACCCCGCGTCGAGCGCGCGCCGCAGCGTCGCGACGCAGCGCTCCTTCGGGACGGAGCGATCGGCGAGATCACCTGCTCCGAGGGCCGTGGCGACGAAGCCGGTGCGGCCGAGCGCGCGCCGGGGCGTGAAGCGGCGGGCCATGCGCTCGTCGCCGACTACTTGCGCTTGCGGAGGACCTCTATCCGGACGACCTGCAGCTCGTCGCCGGTCCGGTCGAGCGACGCCCGTACCTCCTCGCCGCGCTTCAGGTCCGAGAACTTCCCCGCGGACCCGTCGATCGTGATCTTCGCTTCCTTCGCGACCTTCACCTGCGTCGTCGCGTCGCCGGCGTCGAGCACGATCTCGCGCTGCGCCTCGTCCACGTGCGCGATTCGCCCGCGCACCTCCTGCTGCTGCCGCGGGGCGGCGCTTGCGGCGCCCGGCGTGCCGCCCTGCGCGGCGGCGGTTCGGGTCCAGCCGGCGGCGCCGAGCACCAGGGCGACGGCGACGAAGAGTCTCGCGTGCATGGGGTCTCCCTCCGAGAGGCTCACGATGCGCGCGCCGCGGAGGGCGCGCACGCCGGGGGGGAGGCGACGGGACGGACGCCCGCGCGTCGCCTCACCGCAGCATGCCGAAGAGCATCACCGCGAAGAAGACGGGCACGAGGAGCGCGACGACGCCGCCCACGACGAGCGCGGTGATGACGGCCGCGCGCGCCGGGCCGCTCGTGGGGAGCTGTCCCGGAGGCGAGCGCTGGTCGGGCTTCACGCCGCCATCCTAGCCGATCCCGGCGCAGGCGGCGGCCGGTCCTCGTGTCCCACGGCTGCTCGCTTGTGCGCCGGCGAGCCGAGCGCTCAGAATGTACGCGCTCCAGGGGGGGTGCCGTGTCCAAGTTGCTCGCGAGCCTGCGCGTTCGCCTGCTGTTCCTCGTGCTCGTCGCCGTCGTCCCCGCGCTCGGGATCCTGACCTACGCCGCGCGCGAGCATCGTCGGCTGCTGGAAACCGGGGTCGAGCAGGAGTCGCACGCGATCGCGCGGCTCATCGCCGAGCGAAACGGCCGCGTGATCGAGCGTGCGCGCGGGGTGCTCATGGGCATCTCGCGGCTGCCGAGCGTGCGCGCGGCCGACGCCGAGGCGTGCTCGCGCGACCTCGCGCCGCTGGTCGCCGGCGCGATCGACCTCGGTAACCTCGGCGTGGTCGCGCTCGACGGCGAGTACTTCTGCCGGGGCGGCGGCGGCCGGCGCGTGAACCTGCTCGACCGCGACAACGTCCGCGTGCCGCTCGAGACCGGCGAGTTCGCGGTGGGCGCGTACCGCGTCTCGCGCTCGCGTGGCGTGCCGACCGTCGGGCTCGGGCTCCCGGTGCGCAGCGACGAGGGCCGGGTCACCGCGGTCGCGATCGCGATGCTCGACGTGGCCACGCTCCAGCGCGACCTCGACGACATGGACCTCCCCGAGGGCGGGGCGGCGGTGGTGCTCGATCGCGACGGGACCATCCTCGCGCTGCGCCCGTACGACGTGCGGCAGGTGGGGACGAGGCTGCCACCCGCGCTGCACGCGGGAGCGATGGAGGACCGCGCTCGCCGCGCGGTCGGGCCGGACGGCGTGGAGCGGATCTACGGCTTCCACGACGTGTGGGCGGGGCCGGGGCCCGCGGTGCTGCACGTGGCGGCCGGCGTCCCCATCGCCGCGGCGTACGCGCCGGTGAACCGCATCCTCCGGCGGACCTTCCTCGCCTTCGGCGGGATCGCGCTGCTCGCGCTCGCCGCCGCGGGCATCGCCGGCGAGCGGCTCCTCGTCCGCAAGCTGCGGGCCCTCCTGGCAGCGGCGCGCCGGATCGCCGCCGGCGACTACTCGGCGCGGGTGGGCCTGGAGCCCGGGCGCGAGGAGCTCGGCCAGCTCATCGGCGCGTTCGACGAGATGGCCCATTCGCTCGAGTCGCTCTCGCGGCAGAACCGGCTCATCCTGGACTCCGTCGACGAGGGGATCCTGGGGGTCGACCGCGAGGGGCGCATCGTCTTCGCGAACCCCGCCGCGGCGCGCGCGCTCGGGCGGAGCGTCGAGGAGCTCCTCGGCCAGGACGGACACGCGGTCGTCCACCCGACCCGGCCGGACGGCTCGCCGATCCCCGCCGCCGAGTGCCGCGTCCTGGCGGCGATGCGCGACGGGAGGGTCCGGCACGGGGTGGACGAGGCGTTCCGGCGGCGCGACGGGAGCGCCTTCCCCGCGGAGTTCGTCGCCTCGCCCCTCGTGGACGGCGGCGCCATCGTCGGGCTCGTGCTCGCCTTCCGCGACGTGGGGGAGCGGCGCCGGCTCGAGGAGCAGCTCCGCCACTCCCAGAAGATGGAGGCGGTCGGGCAGCTCGCGGGCGGAGTCGCCCACGACTTCAACAACCTCCTCACCGCCATCGTCTCGTTCGCGCGGCTCGTCCAGGAGGCGCTCCCGCCGGGCCACGAGAGCCAGCCCGACGTGCGCGAGATCCTCGTCGCCGCGGATCGCGCGGGGACGCTCACCCGGCAGCTGCTCGCCTTCAGCCGCCGCCAGCGGCTCGCCCCGCGCGTCGTGGACCTCGCGGGGGTCGTGCGCGGGATGGAGCCGATGCTGCGGCGGATCCTCGGCGAGACCGTGGCGCTCGAGGTGGCCGTCCGCGCGCCGGGGACGGTGGTCGCCGATCCCGGCCAGCTCGAGCTCGCGGTGCTGAACCTCGCGGTGAACGCGCGCGACGCGATGCCGGACGGCGGCCGGGTCGTCATCGAGGTGGACGAGCGCGCCGCGCCCGAGCCGAGCGCCGACGACGGGGCGCTCCTTCCCGGGCCCGTCGCGCTGCTCTCGGTGCGGGACGGCGGCGTGGGCATGGACGACGCGACGAGGGCGCGCGTGTTCGAGCCGTTCTTCACGACGAAGCCGCTCGGGAAGGGGACCGGCCTCGGTCTCTCGACCGTGTACGGGATCGTCTCGCAGAGCGGCGGCGCCATCCGCGTCCGCTCGGCGCCCGGCCAGGGCTCCGAGTTTCGCATCCTCCTGCCGCTGCACGCGGAGGAGGCGGCGCCCGAGCGCGAGCTGCGCCCAGGGCCCGCGGCGGGGGGCCCCGAGACGATCCTGCTCGTCGAGGACGACCCCGCGATCCGGGCGGTCGCGCGGCGCGCGCTCGACGGAGCCGGCTACCGGGTCGTCGACGCGGCCTCCGCGGAGGCGGCGCTCACCGCCGCCGACGCGCTCCAGGGACCGCTCCACCTGCTCGTGTCGGACGTGATCCTCCCGGGACGCAACGGCTGGGACCTGGCGCGCGCGCTCGAGGAGCGCCGCCCCGGGGTCCGCGTGCTGTTCGTGTCCGGGTATGCCCGCCACGCCTCCGGCGTCGCGCTCGTGCCCGCCGACGCTCCCTTCCTCGCGAAGCCGTTCGCGCCGGACGACCTGCTCCGCGCCGTGCGGAGCGCGCTCGACGCCCCGGAGCGGCCCGCGGCCGCGGCCGGGATCAGCTAACGGCTATCCTGATTCGCGACCAGGCGAGCGAAGCGAGCCCGCCGGGGCGACGCCGCGGAAGCGGCGAAGCCGCTCGCGGCGGCGCACGGGACCCGGCTGTAGGGGTGGGGCATCGATCGGAACGCGCGCACGAGCGCGCGGAGCTTCGCTCGGCGGGGCGGGGGCGCAGCCGGCGCAGCCCCCGTTAGAAATGAGCCGTGGGGTACCGCTCTGCGGGCGCGACGAGCGCGGCCATCCGGAGCGCGTACTCCGGGCCGCGCGCCGCGTCCTCGTGCTTGAAGAACACGAACGCCTCGTCCCAGCGCTGCGCGAGCACGCGCTCCGCCCAGCCCGCGAGCTCGGCGTCGCCGTAGGTGGTGCGGCGCAGGCGCAGGTAGCCGAAGGACGCGGTCGCCTCGAGCGGCGTGGTCGCGTCGTCCGTGTCGGCGATGCACAGCGCCGCGCCCGCGTCGGCGAGCGTCCGGCGGACGTCCTCCGCCTGCCAGCTCTCGTGGCGGAACTCGAACGCGATGCGCGCGCCTGGCGGGACGAGCTCGAGGAGGTCGCGCAGACGCGCCACGTCCCGCTCGAACGTGGGAGGGAGCTGGAACAGGACCGGGCCGAGCGAAGGACCGAGCTCCACCGCGGCGCGGAAGAAGCGCGACACCTCCTCGCCGACGCCCTCGATCCGCTTCTGGTGCGTGATGCGCCGCGAGGCCTTGAGCGCGAACGTGAACCCGGCGGGGACCTGGGCGCGCCAGAGCGCGAGGGTGGACGCGACAGGCATCCGGTAGAACGTGGCGTTCACCTCGACGGTCTCGAGCCGGGTGGCGTAATGGCCGAGGAACCCGCGCGCCGGGAGCGCGGGAGGGTAGAAGCGCCCCTTCCAGGCGGGGTAGCTCCACCCGCTCGTTCCGGTGCGCACGCGCATCGCTCTCCGATACGCAGGGACGAGCGCCCCCGCCGCCCCTCGCGACGGGACGGCTCCCACGGAGCAGCGTCCTGGCGAGCAGGCGCCCGATCGCCGCGGGAGGCGGGTGGCGGCTGGACCCTCGGTAGGTCCCCCCCGAAACGCTCGACAGCGGGCCGGAGCCGGTGCAGCTTTCTTCGGATCTCCGCCTTCCAGCGGTTCGGGGGCTCGCGCCGGACGGCGCCGGCCCGCGGTCGCGTCACCACTCCCCGGAGCAACACACGTGCAGGGTCCCGACCTCTCGCCCATCCAGCGTCTCGTCCTCGCCTTCTATGCCTTCTTCGCCATCCTCTTCCAGGCCGACGTGGCGGCCGCGTTCTACCGCGTGCGCGAGGCGCGCCGAGCCGGCGCGCCGCTGCCCGAGCCGACTCCGGGGACGCCGCCGCGGGTGACGGAGCTGCCGAGCGCGCCGCCCGCGCCCGCGGGCGCACCGCCGCAGGCGAAGGCGACGGCCCCGGCGCCGGCGGCGAAGCCCGTCGAGCTGCCGAAGACCGTCGAGCCGCCCAGGCCGGCCGAACCGCCGAAGGGCATCGAGGCGCCGAAGCCCGTCGCAACGGCGAAGCCCGTCGGGGCCCCGAGGCCGGCGGAGGGCGCGAAGGTGGCGCCCGAGGCGGCGAAGCCGGCCGCCCCCGCGGTGGTGAAGGCCCCCGAGCCGGTCCGCGCGGTCGCCGCGCCCGTTGCGCCCGCTGCGCCCGATCCTCGCGGTGCGCTCCAGCTCCTCGCGGTGCTCCAGCGAGAGGGCCGCCTCGTGGACTTCATCGAGGAGGATCTCTCCGGCTTCCCCGACGCCTCGATCGGCGCCGCGGCGCGCACCGTTCACGCCGGGTGCAAGCGGGCCATCGAGGAGTACTTCCGCCTCGAGCCCGTGTTCCGGGAGCCCGAGGGCGCGCGCGTCACCGTCGCTGCCGGGTTCGATCCCGCCGCGATCCGGCTGACGGGCAACGTCGTGGGCGCCGCGCCGTTCCAGGGCGCGCTCCGCCACCACGGCTGGCGCGCCCGCGAGGTGCGGCTCCCGCTCGCGAAGGACGGGGGCGATCCGACGCTGGTCGCCCCCGCCGAGGTCGAGCTGTGACCCTCGCGGTCGGCATCGACCTCGGCACGACCCACACCGCGCTCGCGCACCGGCCGCTCGACGGCGACGGCCCCGTCGAGGTGTTCGAGATCCCTCAGCTCGTCCGGCCGGGCGACGTGCGCCCCCGCGCGCTCCTCCCCTCGTTCCTGTACCTCCCCCACGCAGAGGAGCTGCCCGAGGGCGCGACGCGCCTGCCGTGGACGCCCGAGCCTCCGGCGTTCGCGGTGGGCGAGCTCGCGCGCAGCCTCGGGGCGCAGACGCCCATCCGGCTCGTGTCGTCCGCGAAGAGCTGGCTGTCCCACGCGGGCGTCGACCGGCGTTCCGCGACGCTCCCGGCGGGCGCGCCGCCGGAGGTGCCGCGCGTGTCCCCGCTCGACGCGTCGGCGCGCTACCTCGCGCACCTGCGCGACGCGTGGGATCACGCGGTCGCGCAGGGCGATCCGGCGCGGGCGCTCGCCGCGCAGCGGGTGACGCTCACGGTGCCGGCCTCGTTCGACGCCGTGGCGCGCGAGCTGACCGTCGAGGCGGCGCGCCAGGCGGGGCTGCCGGACGTGGTGCTCCTCGAGGAGCCGCAGGCCGCCCTCTACGCGTGGGTCGAGGCGATGGGCGACCGCTGGCGCGAGGCGGTGCACCCCGGCGACCTCGTCCTCGTGGTGGACCTCGGCGGCGGCACGACCGACTTCAGCCTCATCGCGGTGGTCGATCGCGGCGGGGACCTCGGGCTCGAGCGCGTGGCGGTCGGCGACCACATCCTGCTCGGCGGCGACAACATGGACCTCGCCCTCGCGCACGCGCTCTCGGAGAAGCTCGCGCGCGAGGGCCGCAAGCTCGACCGCTGGCAGCTCGTCGCGCTCACGCACGGCGCCCGCCAGGCGAAGGAGGCGCTCTTCGGCGACGAGAGCCTCGCGGCGGCGCCGGTCGCCGTGCCGGGCCGCGGCTCCTCGCTCGTGGGGGGCGCGCTCCGGACCGAGCTCACGCGCGCGGAGCTCGTCGACGTCCTCGTGGACGGGTTCTTCCCGCGGGTGGACGTCTCGGCTGCCCCCGTCGCGGCGCGGCGCGTGGGGCTCACCACCCTCGGGCTCCCCTACGCCGCCGATCCGGCGGTGACCCGGCACCTCGCGGCGTTCCTGACGCGCCATCGCGCCGGCCTCGCGGGCGCGAGCGCCCCGGTGCCGCTCGCCGGCGAGGCGTTCCTGCACCCCACCGCGATCCTCTTCAACGGCGGCGTGATGAAGGCGGAGCCGCTCGTCGGCCGCCTCCTCGAGGTCGTCGGCGGGTGGCTCGCCGGTGAGCGCGCGCCGCCGCCGCGGGTGCTGCCGGCGGCGGATCCCGATCTCGCGGTGGCGAAGGGCGCGGCGACCTACGGCCGCGTGCGCGCCGGCCACGGCATCCGCATCCGCGGCGGCACCGCCCGGGCGTACTACGTCGGCGTCGAGGCGGCGACGCCCGCGGTGCCGGGGCACGCGCCTCCCATCCGCGCGGTGTGCCTCGCGCCGATGGGCATGGAGGAAGGGACGACCGCCGATCTGCCGGGCGAGGAGATGGGCCTCGTCGTGGGCGAGCCGGTGCAGTTCCGGCTCTTCGGCTCCACGAGCCGCCGCGAGGACCGGCCGGGCGACGCGGTCGAGGACGAGACGGAGCTGGAGGAGGGGACGCCGGTCGAGACGACGCTGCCGCCCGACGGGCGCGCGGCGGGGGAGGTCGTCCCGGTCCGGCTCCGCGCCCATGTGACCGAGATCGGCACCCTCGAGCTCGAGTGCGTGGACCGCGGCGGCAAGGCCTGGCGCCTCGAGTGGAACCTGCGCAAGGCGCCGGAGGGCGCGAGCGAGGCGGAGGCGGGCGCGCCGGCGTGAGGCGATGGCGGAGGCGCGCTACCTCGTCGGCGTCGACCTCGGCACGGTGAACTCCGCGCTCGCCGCGGTGGATCTCGCGCGGGAGGGCGACCTCGCGGACGCGGTCGAGCCGTTCGCGATCCCGCAGCTCGTCGCGCCCGGCGAGGTCCGGGAGCGCCGCCTCTTGCCTTCGTGCGCCTACCTGCCGGGCCCGGAGCTCGCGCCGGAGGCGACGCGGCTCCCGTGGGGCGAGCGTCCGGTGGTGGTGGGCGAGCTCGCGCGCGAGCAGGGCGCGCGGGTGCCGGGCCGGCTCGTCACCTCCGCGAAGAGCTGGCTCGCGAACCCGCGCGCCGATCGGACCGCGCCCATCCTCCCCTGGGGAGCGCCCGAGGGCGTGCCGCGCCTCTCCCCGGTGCAGGCGTCGGCGCTCTACCTCGGCCACCTGCGCGACGCGTGGGATCACGGCCACCCGGGCGCGCCGCTCGCCGCGCAGGAGCTGGTCCTCGCCGTCCCGGCCTCCTTCGACGAGGTCGCGCGCGAGCTCACCCTCTCCGCCGCGCGCGCGGCCGGGTTGCCGCGCGTCGTGCTCGTCGAGGAGCCGTCGGCGGCGTTCCACGACTGGGCGAGCCGCCACCGCGCCGCCCTGGCGGCCGCGGGCGCGGGCGAGCTCGCCGGCGAGGTGCGCCCCATCGCCAGCGGCGGGATCGTCCTCGTGGTGGACGTCGGCGGCGGCACGACCGACCTCACGCTCGTGCGCGCGGAGCTCCAGGGCGGGCGCCCGGTCTTCACCCGGCTGGCGGTGGGAGATCACCTCCTCCTCGGCGGCGACAACGTGGACCTCGCGCTCGCGCGCGCCGTGGAGGCGCGCCTCGGCGAGCGGCTCGACGCGAGCCGGTTCGCCTCGCTCGTGCACGCCTGCCGCCTCGCGAAGGAGCGGCTCATGACGGAGGGCGGCCCGGAGGCGCTCCCGATCGCGGTGGTGGGCCGCGGCAGCCGGCTCGTCGCGAGCGCCGTGTCCGCGGAGGTCACGCGCGAGGAGGTGCGGCGCGTCTTCCTCGACGGGTTCCTGCCTCGGACGGGCGCGGAGGAGCGGCCTCGCCGGGCGCCGCGCACCGCCGGCCTCGCCGAGCTGGGGTTGCCCTACGAGCCGGAGCCGGCCATCCCCCGCCACGTCGCCGCCTTCCTCGCCGCGCACGCAGCGGAGGCGGGCGCGAAGGGGGGGCTCGCGCGCCCCGACGCGATCCTCGTGAACGGCGGGGTCTTCACGCCGCGCGAGGCGCGCGATCGCCTCGCCGCGATCGTCTCCTCCTGGTTCCCGGGCGCGCCGCCGGTGACGGTGCTCGCGAGCCCCGCGCTCGACCTCGCGGTGGCCCGCGGCGCCGCCTACGCCGCCCTCGTCCGGCGCGGCATCGGCCTGCGCATCGGCGGCGGCAGCCCCCGGGCGTTCTACGTCGGGATCGCCGCGCCGGAGGGCGAGCGCGCGCTGTGCGTCGCGCCGCGCCACCTGGAGGAGGGGTCGCGGGTCGCGGTCCCGCGGCCGTTCGCGCTCGCGCTGGGGCGTCCGGTGCGCTTCCCGCTCTTCGCCTCCGCCCGCGCGCGGCTCGAGCGCCCGGGCGACGTGGTCGAGGTCTCGGACGACCTCGTCCCGCTGCCGCCGGTCGAGACGGTGCTCCGCGCCGAGGGGTCGGCGGCGGGCGAGGTGCCGGTGAGGCTCGAGGCGGCGCTGACCGAGATCGGCACGCTCGAGCTGTGGTGCGCCGCGACCGACCGCGACGCGCGCTGGAAGCTCGAGTTCTCGCTGCGGGCGCTCCGCCAGGCCGAGGACGAGCGGGAGGGCGGCGCGGGCCAGGCGAGGAGCGAGGTGGGGCAGGCGCCCCGCAAGCTGGAGGAGGCGCGCGCCCAGGTCGAGCTCTTCTACGGGAAGCGGGCGGCCGTCGAGAAGAAGGAGGTGAAGGGGCTGCCGCGGGCGCTCGAGAAGCTGCTGGGCCCGCGCGAGGCCTGGTCCACGCCGCTCGTCCGCGAGCTCTGGGCGGCGCTGCACGCGGGCCGGGCGCGGCGGCGGCGGAGCGCCGACCACGAGCGGGTCTGGCTGCAGCTCACCGGCTACTGCCTGCGCCCGGGCTTCGGCGCACCGCTCGATCCCTGGCGCGCCGGCGAGACCTGGAGCGTCTGGGCCGAGGGCCTGCAGTACCAGGCCGACCCGCGGGCCTGGGCAGCGTGGTGGGTCATGTGGCGGCGCATCGCGGGGGGCCTCGACGCCGTCGCCCAGGGGCGGCTCTTCGACGCGGTCGCGCCGTTCGTCCGGCCGCGCGACCCGCGCAAGCCGCCGCCGAAGGTGCCGGGCGTGAAGCCGGAGGCGGTGGACGAGATGGTCCGGCTCCTGGGCGCGCTCGAGCGGGTGGAGCCTCGCCGAAAGGTCGAGGCAGGGGAGTGGCTCCTCGCGCGCGTCGAGGCGGAGGGGCCGGCGCCGCACCTCCTCTGGTCCGTCGGGCGGCTCGGCGCGCGCGTGCCGTTCCACGCGAGCGCGCACCTCGCGGTGCCCGCCGAGGCCGCCGCCGCCTGGACCGCCCGGCTCCTCGCGCTCCCGGTCCCGCGCCGCGAGCTCGTGTTCCCGCTCGCGCAGCTCGCCCGACGCAGCGGCGATCGCGTGCGCGACGTGCCCGAGGAGCTCCGCGCCCGCGTGCTCGCGGCCCTCGCCGAAGGCGGCGCGCCGGCGGAGACGTCGCGCGCGGTCCGCGAGGTCGCGGAGGCCTCCGAGGAGGAGGAGCAGCGGATCTTCGGCGAGAGCCTCCCGGCGGGGCTGCGGCTCGTGGAAGCCGCCGCCTCCGAGGAGCAGGCGCCGGGCGTGACGTAGGGGGCGGCGTCGCCCCGTCGGGCTCGTCGTCGCGAGTATTCCCGGAGGCGCGCGTCCGATCGGGTTCACGCGGAGCGCATCGGCCCCGCGCGGGGGGATTGAGTCCGCTGCCGTCTCCCATGTCACACTGCCCGGACGCTGCTTCGCGGCAGCGCCTCGGTGAGTCGCCAGGACTCGCGCGCAAACCCTCACAGGAGAGAACACGTGAACGGACACAAGCTCTGCGGTGCAGTCGTCGCCGCGGTCCTCGCAGCAGCCGGTCCGGGCCTGGCGTCGGCGGCCCAGGCGGAGGGCCGCTACATCGTCGCCTTCAGACCGGGCAGCGCGGCCGGAGCGAACGCGGCGCTGCGCGCGGCGGGGGCGCGGGTGGTGCTGTCGCTCGGGCCCCAGAACGCGGCCGCCGCGGTGATCCCGGATCGCGCCGTGGACGCGCTCGGCCGGAACCCGAACATCGAGTACATCGAGGTGGACGCGACCCGCGAGCCGTACGCGCTCTGGAACGACGTCGCGACGGGGAGCGAGACCCTGCCGTACGGGATCCAGATGGTGCAGGCGAACCTCGTCACCTCGACGAGCGCCGCGAGCCGCAAGGTCTGCATCATCGACTCGGGCTACTCCTGGCAGCACGAGGATCTGAAGGATCCGACGACGGGTGACGTGACCGCGAACACGACCGACACGGGCTCGGGGAGCTGGGACAAGGACAGCTGCGGCCACGGCTCGCACGTCGCCGGGACGATCTCCGCGATCGCCGGAAACGTGGGCGTCGTGGGCGCGAACCCGGGCGTCCTGCTCCACATCGTGAAGGTGTTCGGTGACAACGCGCTCGTCGACGGCGGCAACTGCGGCTGGACCTACTCCTCGACGCTCGTCGACGCGCTCAACAAGTGCGTGGCCGCCGGCGCCAACGTGGTCAGCATGAGCCTCGGCGGCGGCGCTCGCAGCCGCACCGAGGACCGCGCGTTCGCGAACGCCTACAAGCAGGGCGTGCTCAGCATCGCGGCGGCGGGGAACGCCGGGAACAAGACGACGTCCTACCCGGCCGGCTACGACTCGGTGATGTCGGTCGCGGCGGTGGACGCGAACGAGACGCACGCCAGCTTCTCCCAGACGAATCGCGACGTGGAGATCGCCGCGCCCGGCGTGGCGGTCCTCTCCACGGTCCCGTGGTACGACCGGAACTCGCTCGCGGCCGACGGCGTCGCCTGGTTCGGGGGGCGCATCGAGGGCGCCGCCCGCACGACGGGCGTCTCGGGCAACGTGGTGGACGGCGGCCAGTGCACGGCGCCGGGCGCGTGGGCGGGCCGGGTCGTGCTGTGCCAGCGGGGCACCAACTCCTTCGCCGACAAGGTGAGCAACGTCCTGGCCGGCGGCGGCGTCGCGGCCGCCATCTACAACAACGTCACGAGCGACGCGACCTGTGGCGTCTTCAGCGGCACGCTCGGCACGGGCGTCACGTCGAGCCTCCCGGCGATCACCCTGAGCTGCCAGGACGGCGCCGCCGCCCTGGGTCACGCCGGCTCGAGCGGGCTCGTCGTGAGCAGCTTCGAGGCGCCCGCGAGCGGCTACGAGGCCTGGGACGGCACCTCGATGGCCACCCCGCACGTCTCTGCGGTCGCCGCGCTCGTCTGGAGCTGCAACCCGGCGTGGACGGCGGCGGATATCCGCAACGCGCTCGACGCGACCGCGAAGGACGTCGGCGCCGCCGGACGCGACACGAGCTACGGCTACGGCATCGTCCAGGCGAAGGACGCGCTCGTGAGCCTGGGGCTCGGGAGCTGTCAGGTGAGATAGCCTCGCCTCGCGAGGCGAGATCGGATCGAAGGGGCCACGCGCGCTGCCGCGTGGCCCCTTCTTCGTCCGGGCCGATCCTCGGGCGACGAGCGCCGGGGGCGTTCCCGGACCTCTCGGAGGTGCACGTGTACTCGCCCTCCGTGCCCCGGCGCGACCTCGGGAGGCCCGCCGGCGACGCACCCCCCGCGCGCGCGGCCCTCCCGTGGCGGGACCTCGCGATGGCAGGCGGCCGGGCACGGCCCGCCTTAGCTTTCCAGAGAAGGCGCGCTCCGTCGCGCCGCTTCGCCGCCGGATGCCCCGCCTCCTCATCGTCTCGAATCGCCTGCCCGTGACCGTCAAGGCCGAGGACGGCGCGGTGTCCGTCGCGCCCAGCACGGGCGGGCTCGCCACCGGCATGAGCGGCCCGCACGAGCGGCTCGGCGGGCTCTGGATCGGGTGGCCCGGGGACCTGACGGGGCTCTCGGCAGACGGGCGCGCGGAGGTGGAGCGGCGGCTCGCCGAGCTCCGCCTCGCCCCGGTGGCGCTCTCCCCCGAGGAGGTCGCGCGCTACTACGAGGGCTACTCGAACGGCGTCCTCTGGCCGCTCTTCCACTACTCGGTCGCGCGCCTCCCGCAGGAGGTGCGCGACTTCGACGTCTACGAGGCGGTGAACGCGCGGTTCGCCGACGCCGTCGCCGCGCACCACCGGCCGGGCGATCTGGTGTGGATCCACGACTACCAGCTCATGCTCGTGCCCCGGCTCCTGCGCGAGCGGATCCCGGACGCGCGGATCGGCTTCTTCCTCCACATCCCGTTCCCGTCCTCGGAGATCTTCCGCGTGCTGCCGCAGCGCGAGCGAATCCTCGAGGGGCTGCTCGGCGCGGACCTCGTCGGCTTCCACACCGCCACGTACCTGCGCCACTTCGCGTCGTCGGTGCTGCGCCTGCTCGGCGCCGCGAGCGAGGTGGACCGGATCCCCTGGGGCGAGCGCGAGGTGCGGCTCGGGGTCTTCCCCATGGGCATCGACGCGGCGCAGCTGGCGGAGCTCGCGGAGACCCCGGAGGTGCGGGCCGTCGCGCACGCGCACCGGGTGCCCGGCGAGCAGCTCCTCGTCGGCGTGGACCGGCTCGACTACTCGAAGGGCATCCCGCGCCGCCTGCTCGCGTTCGAGGCGATGCTGCGCGCGCACCCCGAGCTGCGCGAGCGCGTCCGGCTCGTGCAGGTCGCCGTCCCCTCGCGCGAGAACGTCGAGGCCTACCGCGAGTACCGCGACGAGGTGGACGCGCTGGTCGGGCGCATCCACGGTGAGTTCGCCACGCCCGCCTGGTCCCCCATCCACTACCTGTACCGGGGGCTCTCCCAGGCCGAGATCGTCGCCCTCTACCGGGCGGCGGACGCGGTGCTCGTGACCCCGCTGCGCGACGGGATGAACCTGGTCGCGAAGGAGTTCGTCGCCTCGCGGCCCGACGGCGACGGCGTCCTCGTCCTCTCGGAGCTCGCCGGCGCCGCCGCCGAGCTCGCGGAGGCGCTCCTCGTGAACCCCTACGACGTCCAGCAGACGGCGGCCGCCTTCCACCGCGCGCTGACGCTGCCCGAGGAGGAGCGCAGGACGCGCATGGCTGCACTGCGCCAGCGGGTGTTCGGCTACGACGTCCACGCCTGGACTCGCGCGTTCCTGGCGCGCCTGGAGCGGGTCGGCACGCCGGGCGAGGCGCTCGCGCTCTCGCCGCCGCAGGCGGTCCGGTCGCTCGTGGAGCGCGCCCGGGCGGCGCCGAGGCTGGCGCTGCTCCTCGACTACGACGGCACGCTCGTCCCGTTCGCGCCGACGCCGGAGCTCGCCGCGCCGGACGGCGCGCTGCTCGATCTGCTCCGTCGCCTGGCGGCGCGGCCGCGGACCCAGGTGGACGTCGTGAGCGGCCGCACGCGCGGCACGCTCCAGCGCTGGCTCGGCGCGCTCCCGCTGGGTCTCCACGCCGAGCACGGGTTCTGGTCGCGCGCGCCCGGCGGCGAGTGGCAGGGCGCCGAGGTGCCGGCCGTCGCCTGGCGCGAGCCCGTGCTCGCAGTCCTGCGGGAGTTCGCGGAGCGGACGCCCGGCTCCGTTGTCGAGGAGAAGACCGTCGGGGTCGCGTGGCACTACCGCACCGCCGATCCCGAGTACGCCGCCGCCCAGGCGAAGGAGCTCACGCTGGACCTCCGGGCGCTCCTCGCGAACGTGCCGGTCGAGATCCTCCCCGGAGACAAGGTCATCGAGGTGCGGCCCCAGGGGATCCACAAGGGCCGCGCGGTCACCGCGGCGATCGGGCGCGCCGGCCCGGAGGCGCTCGTGGTCGCGCTCGGGGACGACCGGACCGATGAGGATCTCTTCGCGGCGCTGCCGCCGGGGAGCGCGGCCGTCCACGTGGGCCCCGGGCCCAGCCGGGCGCCGCTCAGGATCGCCGACTTCCGGGCGGCGCGGGCGCTGCTCGCGGACATCGCCGACGCGCGCTGACTCGCGGGTATGATGCTGCGGCATGCTCCGCATCAGCTGGCCGCTCGCCTTGCTCGTCGCCGCCGTCATCGCGATCGTCGCGCGGAAGCCGCGGCTGTTCGTGCCGGTCGTGGTCGTGTTCCTCGTCTGGTTCCTCGTCGAGTCCGCGGCGGGCCGGCGCGGACGCTCTCGCCGGCGCTGACGGCTCGCGCGGGGAAGCCGGCCGCCACCTCCCGGGCCGGCCTGGGCCTCGTCGAGGGGTGCGTCCGGGCGCACGCCGGCAAGGGCGGCGGCCGGGCGATCCGCGTCCAGGGTGCGGGGCGCCGGTCCGGGCCGAGCGCGACCCCGGCGGGCGCGGATGACCAGATTTCCGGTGCGTCGAGGGGGGGTGCGCCGTGCGTCTGCCGGGAAAGGGAATGAGCTGGAAGGAGTTCGGGAAGGGTCTCGCGTCCGAGCTGTCGAAGGACCAGGTCACGGACATCGCCGCGACGGTCACGTACTACGGGGTGCTGTCGCTGTTTCCCTTCGTGCTGTTCCTCGTCGCGCTCGCGAGCCTCGTCATCCAGCCGTCGGACGCCGAGCGCATGGTGCAGGAGCTCGGGCGCGTGGCGCCCGGTCCGGTGACGCAGATCATCGGCGATCGGATCCGGGAGCTCGGCCAGCAGCAGAACGTCACCCTGCTCGGCTTCGGCGCCGTCGCCGCCGTCTGGGCCGCGTCGGGCGGCGTCACCGCGCTCATGCGCGCGCTGAACACCGCCTACGACGTGAAGGAGGGGCGGCCGTTCTGGAAGGTGCGCGGCCTCGCGATCCTCATGACGCTCGTGTCGGGCGCCCTCGCGCTCGTCGCCGCGCTGGTGGCGGTCGCAGCGGCGCCGCTCGCGGAGTGGCTCGGCGGGCCGATCGGCACCGCCATCACCTGGCTGCGCCTGCCGGTGGCGGGCCTCCTCATGATGCTGCTCTGGGCGCTGGCCTACTACGTGCTGCCCGACGTCGAGCAGAAGTTCCGGTTCATCACCCCGGGTTCGGTGTTCGGCGTGGTCGTGTGGGTGCTCGCCTCCTGGGGGTTCTCGAAGTACGTGACGAGCTTCGGCAGCTACGACAAGACGTACGGCCCGCTCGCCGGCGTCATCGTGCTCCTGCTCTGGATGTGGATCTCCGCGCTCGTGATGCTCGTCGGCGCGGAGGCGAACGCCCTCATCGAGCACCGCTCGCCGGAGGGCAAGCGGCAGG
The DNA here is from genome assembly GCF_022690745.1 of Anaeromyxobacter sp. SG64. Taxonomy (NCBI): domain Bacteria; kingdom Pseudomonadati; phylum Myxococcota; class Myxococcia; order Myxococcales; family Anaeromyxobacteraceae; genus Anaeromyxobacter; species Anaeromyxobacter sp. SG64. Next base: position 22,529 of record NZ_JALCZB010000032.1, read on the forward strand.
GCGCGAAGCGGAAGTCCGACACGGGCACGACGCCGGCCGCCGTCCTCCCGGGCAAGGAGCCCATCCCGACCGGCGCCGCCCCCGGGGCGGCCGCGGCGGCCGGGGTCGCGCCGACCGCCGAGGGCGCGCTCGCCCGGGGCGGGGTCACGGAGCCGGCCTACGCGCGCGGCGGTCCCCCGCACGATCGTCCGCGCCTGCGAGGAGTCATGGCGATCGCCACCGGCTTCGCGGCCGGGGTGCTGCTGGCGCGCCGTCCGTCCTGACGAGCCGCGGCGCGGGCCGGCGGGAGGTGCGCTCCGCGCCCGCAGCGCGTACGATCCGACCGTGAAGACGGCCCGGCCCCGCCTCGGCGTCTCCTCCTGCCTCCTCGGCCGGAAGGTCCGCTACGACGGCCAGCACAAGCGCGACGCGTTCCTCGTGGACGTCCTCGGCGACTTCGTCGAGTGGGTGCCCGTCTGCCCCGAGCTGGAGGTCGGCATGGGCGTGCCGCGCGAGCCGATCCGGCTCGTGGGGGCCGCCTCCTCGCCGCGCCTCGTCGCGGAGCGGAGCGGCGAGGACCACACGGCGGCGATGCGGCGCTTCGCCGAGGCGCGCGTCGCGGAGCTCGCGGGGCTCGACCTCGCCGGCTTCGTCACGAAGAAGGACTCGCCCTCGTGTGGCATGGAGCGCGTGCGCGTCTACCCGGCGGCGGGCGGCGCGCCTCGACGCGACGGCGTCGGCGCGTTCGCGCGCGTGCTCCTCGAGCGGCTGCCGCTCCTGCCGGTGGAGGAGGAGGGGCGGCTCAACGATCCGGCGCTCCGCGAGAGCTTCGTCGAGCGGATCTTCGCCTTCACCCGCTGGAAGGCGGCGGTCGCGGCCGGGATGCGGCGCCGGGAGCTCGTCGCCTTCCACACCGCTCACAAGCTCGCGCTGCTCGCCCACAGCCCCGCCGCCTACCGCCGGCTCGGCGCGCTCGTCGCGGGCCAGGCGAAGGCCTCCGGAGCAGCGATCGTGGAAGCCTACGGGCGCGGCTTCATGGAGGCCCTGCGGGTGCCGGCGACGCGCGGCAGGCACGTGAACGTGCTCCAGCACATGCTCGGCTACTTCCGCGACGCGCTCGAGAAGGACGACCGCAAGGAGCTCGAGGACGTCGTCCACGACTACGCGCGCGGCCTCGTCCCGCTCGTCGTCCCGCAGACGCTCATCCGTCACCACGTGCGCCGGCAGGGCGTCGCGTACCTCGCCGGCCAGACCTACCTCGATCCGGATCCGAAGGAGCTCATGCTCCGGAACCGGGTCTGAACGCCGTGGCCGTCCCCCTGGAGCGCGTCCGCGCCGTCAACGCCGCCCCGGTCCGGCGCGAGCGGACGCTCGTGCTCTACTGGATGACGGTCGCCCGGCGCGTGCGCTTCAACCCCGCGCTCGAGCGCGCGGTGGAGCTCGCCCGCGAGCTCGGCAAGCCCGTCGCCGTCCTCGAGGCGCTCCGCGCCGGTGACCCGTACGCGAGCGATCGGCTGCACGCGTTCGTGATGCAGGGCATGGCCGACAACGCCCAGGCGGTCGCCGGGCGCGCGCTCCACCACGCCTACGTCGAGGGCGCGGCGGGGGAGGGGGTGGGCCTCCTCGAGGCGCTCGCCGCGCGCGCGTGCGTCGTCGTCACGGACGACTTCCCGACCTCCTTCCTCCCCCGCATGCTCGCCGCGGCCGCGGAGGGGCTCGACGTGCGCCTCGAGGCGGTGGACGGAAGCTGCGTCGTTCCATTCCGGCTCGCGGGCAAGGACTTCCCGACCGCTCGGGCGTACCGGCGTCACCTGCAGCGGCTCCTCCCGACGTGGCTGGACCGGCTCCCCGTGGCAGACCCGCTCGCGCGGACCGGCCTTCCGTCGCTCGCCGCCCTCCCCAGGGCCATCACCGCGCGCTGGCCGGCGGCGGACCTCGAGGTGCTCGCGCGGCCGGAGCGCATGCTCCGGGCGCTGCCCATCGATCACCACGTCTCCCGGGCCGCCGCGCGCGGCGGCGCCCGCGCCGCCGGCGACCGCCTCGCGCGCTGGCTCCGCGACGGGCTGCCCCGCTACGCGGAGGGCCGCAACGATCCCGACGAGGAGGGCGTCACGAGCGGGCTCTCCCCCTGGCTTCACTTCGGGCACCTGTCCTCCTTCGAGGTGCTGCGAGCGGTGCTGCGGCACGAGGGCTGGACGCCGGCGCTGCTCGCGCCGGCCGCGACGGGCGGGCGCGCGGGGTACTGGGGCGTGTCCGAGGCGGCGGAGGCGTTCCTCGATCAGCTCGTCACCTGGCGCGAGCTGGGGTTCGCGACCTGCGCCGCGCGCCCGGATCACCGCGAGTACTCCTCGCTCCCGGAGTGGGCGCGGTCGACCCTCGCCTCGCACGCGAGCGATCCGCGCCCGCGACTCTACGGTCCCGAGGTCCTCGCCGCCGCCGAGACGCACGATCCGCTGTGGAACGCGGCGCAGCGCCAGCTCCGGACCGAGGGGATCATCCACAACGCGCTGCGTATGCTGTGGGGAAAGAAGATCCTCGAGTGGTCGCCCACGCCGAGCGCTGCCCTCGCGGTCGCGCTCGAGCTGAACGATCGCTGGGCGCTCGACGGTCGCGATCCGAATTCGGCGTCGGGGGTGCTGTGGTGCTTCGGCCGCTACGACCGGCCCTGGGGACCCGAGCGGCCGATCTTCGGGAAGGTCCGGTACATGTCGAGCGAGCGCAGCGCGAGGAAATGGGCGGTCACGCGCTACCTCGCTCGTCACGGGCCCGGGTGAGGCATGCGCGCCGCGGTCCGGGATCGCAGAGTTCCCGTGTGAGCGGGCCTGCGAAGAGGGCGTCGCGCGGGGCGAGCGGCACCGGGAACGGTGGGGGCCCCGTCCTCGTCACCGGCGCCACCGGGTTCGTCGGGCGGGCGCTCGTCCCCGCGCTCCTCGCGTCCGGGATCGCCGTCCGCGCGACGACCCGCTCCCGCCCGGTCGATCGCACCCCGGGGGTCGAGTGGGTGCGCGCGGACGTCATGCGGCCGGCGGACCTCCCGGGAGTCCTGCGCGGCGTCCGCGCGGCGTACTTCCTCGTCCACGGCATGGGGAGCGGGCGTGACGACTACGTCGAGGCGGAGCGGCGGTCCGCCGCCGCGTTCGCGCGCGAGGCCGAGCACGCGGGCGTCGGCCGGATCGTCTACCTCGGCGGCGTCGCGCCGCGTGGCCGCCCATCGAGGCACCTGGCGAGCCGGCTCGCGGTGGGCGAGATCCTGCGCGCCGGTCGTGTGCCGGCGCTCGAGCTCCGCGCATCCATGATCGTCGGCCCGGGCAGCGCCTCCTGGCGGATCGTGCGGGACCTGGCGATGCGGCTCCCGGTGATGGTGCTGCCGGCCTGGGCCCGGTCGAGGTCCTGCCCGATCGCGGTGGAGGACGTGGTCCGGGCGCTCGTCGCCGCGCTCGACGTGCCGCTCCCCGAGAGCGCCTGGTACGACCTCCCGGGCCCCGAGGTGCTCTCGGTGCGCGAGATCCTCGAGCGCGTCGCGGCCCTGCGCGGCCGCGCGCTGCCGGCCATCGATGCGCCGCTCCCGCATCCGCGGATCTCCGCGCTGTGGCTCAAGCTCGTCTCGGACGCGCCCTGGGAGGTGGTGCGCGAGCTCGTGCAGGGGCTCTCGCACGATCTCCTCCCGCGCGACGATCGCTACTGGGCGCTCGCGTCGCTCCCGCCCCGCACGCGGTTCGAGGACGCCGCGCGGCGGGCGCTCGCGACGGACGCGGGGCGGCGCCCTCGGGGCGCGCGCGGGTGGGTCGTCTCCGCCGAGGAGGCCCTCGTCGACCGCCTCGCGCCCCGGCAACGCCGGCTCGCCGCGCCGGCCGCCGCCGCCCCTCCCACCCCGCATCCGCGTCGGGGCTGACCCGATGCCTCGCGACGGCTCACCTGCGTGCGTCGCCGTGACCGCCGGCGAGGTGCTCCGCGCCCGGAGGGAGGGCATCCTGCGCGCGTGGGAGGCGGCGGCGCGCGCGCTCCCCGGCGCGCGCGGGCTCGACCGCGCCGCGCTGCGGGACGACGTCCCCTCGATCCTGGATCGAGTCGCCGCGGAGCTCGCGGGCGGCGAACCCGAGGGCGATCCCCGCGACCACGGCCGCAGCCGCGCCGCGCAGGGCGTGGACGTCGAGACGGTGATCGCGGAGCTGTCCGCGCTGCGCGGCTGCATCGTGCGCGCCTGGGCGGACGCGGGCGCGCTGGCGGTGGAGCCGCTCGCGGCGCTCGAGCGGGCGCTGCACGAGGCCGTCACCGAGGCGGCGCGATCCGCGGCGGAGGTGCGGGAGCGGTTCTTCGCCTCTCGCGCGCAGGAGCTCGCGCTGCTGTCCCGGGTGAGCGACGAGCTCGCCGCCGAGCCGGAGCTCACGGCCCGGCTCGAGCGGGCGACGGAGCTCGCGGTGCCGGACTTCTCCGACTGGTGCGCCCTCGTGCTCCTCGAGCCGGGCCCGCGGCTCGAGCGCGTCGCCGTGTACACGGCCGATCCCGACCGCCGCGCGCTCGCCCGCGAGGTGCTGGAGCGGTACCCGATCGACCTCGAGGCGCCGCGGGGGCTCGGGCGCGTCCTGCGGGAAGGCACGACGGAGCTCGTGGAGGACGCGGACCCGAGCTTCCCCGAGCGCGTGGGCGCCACCGCGGAGGGGCGGGCGATGCTCGAGCGGCTCGGCATCCGCTCCTACCTGGCGGTGCCGCTGCGCGGGCCGGCGGGCGTGATCGGCGCGTTCGCCTTCGGGATGTCGACCTCCGGCCGGCGCCTCGACCAGCGCTCCGTCCCGATCGCGCTCGAGCTGGCCCGGCGCGCCGCGCTCGCCATCGAGAACGCCCGGCTGCTCGAGGCGGCGCGGCGCGAGACGCGCGCGCGCGAGCAGATCCTCGCGGTGGTGTCGCACGATCTCCGGACGCCGCTCTCCGCGATCAGCATGAGCGCTCACCGCCTGAAGGTCATCGCCGCCACGGCCTCGCCCGAGGCGGTGCGCTCGATCGCGGAGGTCGTCCGCAGGTCCGCCGGCCGGATGGAGCGGCTCATCGGGGATCTGCTGGACGTGGCCGCCATCCAGGCGGGTCGCCTCTCCGTCGCGCCGGCGCCCCAGCGCCCCGGCGAGCTCGTGCGGGAGGCGGTCGAGTCCATGCAGGTCGTCGTCCGAGAGCACGGGGTCGAGCTCGACGTCGACGCCGCTCCGGACCTCCCGCTCGTCCGCGCGGATCACGATCGCGTCCTGCAGGTCATCGGGAACCTCGTCTCGAACGCGGTGAAGGTGACGCGCGCGGGCGGGAGGATCGGGGTCCGCGCCGACGTGCAGGAGGCGGCGGTCCGGTTCGCCGTCGCCGACACCGGGCCCGGCATCGCCCCCGAAGAGCTCGGGGAGATCTTCGAGCCGTACCGCCGGGGCGCAGACGCGGCGTACCGCGGGACGGGCCTCGGCCTCGCGATCTCGCGCGCGATCGTGGAGGCGCACGGCGGGAGGATCGGCGTCGAGAGCCGGCTCGGCGCGGGGAGCCTCTTCTGGTTCACCCTGCCGGTGGCGGGCCCTCCGCGCGGCGCCGCGTGACGCGGCCCGCGGCCCGGCGCGGCGCCGCGGGTCCGCGCGCAGCCCTCGTGATCACACGGGCGGGGCGAGCGAGGCGACCAGGACGCTCCACGTCGCGTGGCTCACGATGGCCGGCACGAGGCTGCCGCGCCACGCGGCGAGCGCGCCCCAGAGCGCGTAGGTCGGGAGCGTCGCGAGGGCGAGGAACGGCTCGCCGCTCACGAGCGCGACCACCACCGCGAGCGCGGTCGCGAGCGCCACCGCCCGGCCCGCGCCGAGCCGCGCCGAGAGCCGGGCCTGCACGACCCCTCGCCAGAACAGCTCCTCGGCGGGCGCGACGAGCAAGAGGAGCGCGAGCGCCGGGAAGAGCGCGCGCGTCTCGAACCGGACGTACATCTCGACGAGGGGTCTGCAGAGCGCCTCGGAGAGGCCGCCGCACGTCACCCAGAGAAACGCACGCGTGAGCCCGTACAGCAGGGCGCCGGTCCCGAGCCCGAGCATGACGTCCGCGGCGCGCGGCCGCAGGCGCGCGGAGAGGCCGGGCGGCGCGGCGGTCGCGGAGAGGGCGATCCAGGCGACGCTGAAGGGCGCCGCGATCCTGAAGAAGTCGGGCGGGCTCCAGGCGACGAGCCCGGCCCACAGCGCGGTCGCGGCCGACGCCGCGATCACGTGCCAGGGGCGCGGCGACGTCGCTCGCTCCGTGCTATGGGACACGCACCGACATTACCGCCGAAGTTCGACGCGCGGAAAGGAAGGGATCTCATGGCCACGATGTCGTCCGTGAACCCCGCCACGGGCGAGGTGCTCGCCCGCTTCGACGAGCTCACCGACGCCGAGCTCGAGGCGAAGCTCGCGCGGGCCGCCGACACGTTCCGGAGCTGGCGCCTCCGGCCGCTCGCGGAGCGCGCGGCGCTCATGACCCGCGCGGCCGACGTGCTCGACCGTCGCAAGGATCACTGGGCGCGGACGATGACGCTCGAGATGGGCAAGACGCTCCGCTCGGCCGTCGGCGAGGCGGAGAAGTGCGCCTGGGTCTGCCGCTATTACGCCGAGAACGCGGAGCGCTTCCTCGCCGACGAGGAGGTGAAGGCCGCCGCGACGCGGTCCTTCGTCCGCTTCCTCCCGATCGGCCCGGTCCTGGCGGTCATGCCGTGGAACTTCCCGTTCTGGCAGGTCTTTCGGTTCGCCGCGCCCGCGCTCATGGCCGGCAACGTCGGGCTCCTCAAGCACGCCTCGAACGTGCCGCAGTGCTCGCTCGCGATCGAGGAGGTCTTTCGCGAGGCAGGCTTCCCGGAGGGCGCGTTCCAGGCGCTCCTCGTCGGCTCCTCCCGCGTCGCGCGCATCGTCGAGGACGACCGCGTCGCGGCCGCGACCCTGACCGGCAGCGAGGCGGCGGGGGCGGCGGTCGCCTCGACCGCGGGGCGAGTCATCAAGAAGACCGTGCTCGAGCTCGGCGGGAGCGATCCCTTCGTGGTCATGCCGAGCGCGAACCTCGAGCACGCGGTCGCGACCGCCGTGACCGCGCGGACCATCAACAACGGTCAGTCCTGCATCGCCGCGAAGCGCTTCATCGTCCACGACGCCGTCTTCGATCGCTTCGCGCAGGCGTTCGTCGCCCGCATGGCGGAGCTGAAGGTGGGCGACCCGATGGAGCCGGGGACGGACGTCGGGCCGCTCTCGAGCCAGGCGGAGCGCGACAAGCTCGTCGCGCAGGTGGCCGCGGCGGTGAAGGCCGGCGCGCGCGTGCTCGTCGGCGGGGCGCCGCTCGCGCGCCGGGGCGCCTACTATCCGCCCACCGTCCTCACGGGCATCCCGCCGTCGTCGCCCGCCTACCGCGAGGAGATCTTCGGGCCGGTCGCGGCGCTGTACCGCGTGCGGAGCGTGGACGAGGCGATCGCCGTCGCGAACGACGTCCCGTTCGGCCTCGGCTCGAGCGTGTGGACGAACGACGCCGAGGAGCGCCGCCGGTTCATCGACGACCTCGCGGCGGGCGCGACCTTCGTGAACGCGATGGTCGCCTCCGACCCGCGCCTCCCCTTCGGCGGCGTGAAGCGCTCCGGCTACGGCCGCGAGCTCGCGCGCGAGGGCATCCGCGAGTTCGTGAACGTGAAGGCGGTGGTGGTACAGGAGGATCCGGCGCACCCCGTCTCGAGCGGCGAGGCGATGGAGTAGTCGCTCCGGCCGCTCATCCGTCCGAGCTCGCCCCCTCGATCCGGAACACCGGCGGGTCGATCCGTGTGCTGCGGCACCTCGGGCAGGCCCCCGGGCGCGTGAGGCGCGAGCGGTCCTCGAACACGAAGCCGCAGGCGACGCAGGTCGCGGGCTCGACGACGAGCTTCTCCCCGCGGTGCTCGAGCGACCGCGCCAGGTGGGCGAGGTGCTCGGCGACGTCACGCTCGCGCAGCCCCACGTCCATCGACAGCTCCTTCGCCGTGGCGGGGCCCGCGCGGAGCGCGCGGCGCAGCGCGTCGCGGAGGGTCGCGGCGCGGGGCGGGGGGCCCGAGGAGGGGAGCGGGTCGCGGGGCATGGGAATGCCAGCGTAGCAGGGGAGAGGAGGGGTCGAGAGGGGAGCGTCTTCGCGCGCTCAGCCTGCGCCCCCGTCCGCGGCCGGCCCGGTGAGCAGCGCGAGCTCCTCCGCCCCCGGCTCCTCCGCGACGAGGTCCACCCCGTGCCGCGCGAGGCGACGCGCCGCGGCCGCGGCGCGCGGGCCGCGCCCGTGATCGAGGCACCACTGGGCATGGGACACGAGGAGCGCGAGCTCGAGGGTGCGGCCGAGGGTGAGCGAGAACCGGCGGGCGCCCGCCTCGAGGGCGGGGCCTGCCGCGGCGCCGAGCCAGGCGCGGGCGTGCTCGAGGGCGGCGCGGCCTGCCTCCACCGCGGGTCGGAGCGCGGGATCCCGGGCCGCCTCGAGGTGCCCGACGATCTCCGCCGTCAGGGCCTCCGGGACGCCCTCGCCGGCGAGCGCGCGCAGGACGTCGAGCGCGAGCACGTTCGTGGTCCCCTCCCACACCGGGAGCACCTGGGCGTCGCGGAGGAGCCGCGGCAGCCCCGTGTCCTCCACGTAGCCCGCACCGCCGAAGCACTCGAGCGCCTCCGAGGCGATCGCGACCGCCTGCTTCCCGGTCGTGAGCTTCGCGAGCGGCGTCAGGGCGCGCAGCGCGAGCTGCTCCGGGGGGCTCGCCGCGCCCGCCTCCGTCGCGCCGAGGAGCGCCGCCGCGCGGAACGCGAGGAGGGCCGCCCCCTCGCGCTCCGCCTCGAGGCCGGCGAGCGTGTCGGCGTGGAGCGGCTTCTGCGCGAGCGGAGCGCCGAAGGCGGTCCGGCGGCGGGCGAAGTCGCGCGCGAGCGCGAGCGCGCGCTGCATGCCGGCCACCGCGGCGATCGCGTTCCAGGTGCGGGTCACCGTGAGCATCGGCGCGATGGCGCGGACGCCGCCCGACAGCCCTGCCACGGGAACCGCGCGGGCGCCGTCGAGCGTGAGCTCCGCGGTGGGGAGCTTCCGCGTGCCGAGCTTGTCCTTCAGCCGGTTCACGAGGACTCCGTTCGTCGTCCCGTCCGCCTCGCGGGTCTCCAGGTAGAAGAGCGCGAGCCCCCGCGATCCCGCGGGCGCGCCCTCCGGCCGGGCGAGCGCGAGCGCCACCTCCGCGGTCGTCGCCGACGAGAACCACTTCGTGCCGAAGAGGCGCCAGCCGTCGCCGTCGCGGCGCGCGACGGTCTCGGTGAGGGACACGTCGGAGCCGCCGGTGCGCTCCGTCATCCACTGGCCGCTCGTCCACATGCGGTCGGGATCGCGCGAGGTGAGGCGCGGCAGCGCGCGCTCGACGAGCGCGGCGTTGCCCCCGTCGAGGAGCGCCCGCGCCGCGCCGTCGGTCATGGCGAGCGGGCAGGCGTACACGTCGAGCGACGGCTCGAGCACGTGGACGAGCGCGAGCTGGTACACGCGCGACGCCGGCCCGTGGGGCCGCTCGTACGCCGCGGCGACGAGGCCGTGCCGCGCCGCGAGCGCGGCGGCCTCGCGCCAGAGCGGGGTGACCTCGATGCGGTCCACCCGCCGGCCCCACGCGTCCCAGTGCTCGACGCGCGGCTCGAGGTGCCGCTCCGCGGCCTGCTGAGCGAACAGCCGGCCCGCGGAGAGCTCGCCGAGGTGCGTGAGCTCGGGCTCGACGTCCTGGAGCGCCCCGGGGAGCGCGCGGGCGACGAGCTCGCGCAGCAGCGGGTCCGCGAGGTACGCGTTCGAGAGGCGAGGTGGGTCCTGGTAGAAGGCCATGGTGAGCGGTCTGTAACGCCAGGGACGGGGAGCGGCGCGCGCCGCGCGGGCGCGCCGGGGGGCAGAGCCCGATCAGGACCGCTGGCCCTCTCACGGACCTGATAATCCTGCGGCAGGTGGTGCCGCGCTCCCCCAGCAACTCGTCCGATTCCCTGGCGCAGCGCCTCGCTCGCTACGAGGAGCTGCACGCGCTCGGCGTGGCGCTCGCGGGGGCCATCACCCGGGAGGACGTCGCCGCGATCGTGCTCGAGCGCGGGCTCGCGCTCGTCGGGGCCCGCGCGGTCTCCCTCTTCCTGGAGCGGGAGCCGGAGGTGCTCGAGCTCGTCGCCTCGGTCGGGCTCTCGGAGCGCTTCCGCGACCGGTACCGGAGGGTCGGTCCGGACGCGACCGTGCCGCAGGTCGACGCCTTCCGCACCGGCGCGCCGGTGTGGCTGCGCGACCCCGCGGAGATCGCGGCCCGGTATCCGGCGGCGGCGGACCTCGCGGCGGAGGAGGGGGATCGTGCCTGGGCGTCGGTCCCGCTCGTGCTGGACCGCCGGCGGGGCGCGATCGGGCTCCGGTTCTCGCGGCCCCGCGCCTTCGACGCGGACGAGCGCGCGCTCATCGAGGCGGTGACGCAGCAGTGCGCGCAGGCGCTCGACCGGGCGCGCCTGTACGACGTCCAGCGGCAGCTCACCGAGCGCATCACCCGCCTCCAGCGCGCGACGTCGGAGCTGTCGGCGGCGGTGACGCCCGAGGAGGTCGCGGCCATCGCGCTCCGCGAGCTCATCGCGATGGGCGCGCGCGGCGGGGCGGTGCTCCACCGGGGCGCGACGGGTGAGCTCGAGCTCGTGCTGGCGCAGGGCGTCGCCGGCGCTGCGCTCGCGCGCGTGGCGGCGCCGCCACCGGAGGACGCGCCGCGCTGGATCGCGGGTCGCGAGGCGATCTCGGCCGCGTCGCCGGCGCTCGGGGCTGCGCTCGATCCCGCCGGGGAGCCGTGGGCGGCGGTGCCGCTGCGGGTCGAGGGCCGGGACGCCGGCGTCGTCGTCCTCGGGCTCGACGTGGCGCGCCCGCTCGGCGAGGACGCCCGCAACGACGCCCTCGCCCTCATCCAGCAGTGCGCCCAGGCCCTCGAGCGGGCGCGCGTCTTCGACGCCCAGCGGCGGCTCGCAGGCCGGCTCGCGCGCGTGCAGTCCACGGCCTCCGCGCTCTCCGGCGCGGCCACGGCCACCGACGTCGCGGAGATCGCCGCCGGCTCCATGGCGGCGATCGGCGCCGCGGGCGCGGAGCTGCACGCCCTCGACCGCGCCGACCGGCTCACGCACGTGCCGCGCGGCGGCGCGGCGCGCACGGTCTTCCCGATCGACGCGCCCACCCTGGCGGCCGAGGTGGTGCGCACCGGACGCGCGGTGTGGCTCTCGTCGCGGGCGGAGCTCGAGGCGCGCTTCCCGGCGGAGGCCGCCGATCCGGCGCGAGAGGCGCAGGGCGCCTGGGCGGCGGTGCCGCTGCTCGCGTCGGGCGAGACGCTCGGGGCGCTGACCGTGCCGTTCCCGGAGGAGCGCGCGATCGACGACGACGATCGCGCCTTCGTGCGGCTCGTCGCGTCGCCCTGCGCGGAGGCGCTGGCGCGGGCCCGGCTCTACGAGGCCGTGGCGAGGAGCCGGCTCGAGACCGAGTGGAGCGCGGGGGTGCTCGACGCGCTGTTCGGCGCGGCCCCGGTGGCGCTCGCGCTCTTCGACCGCGAGATGCGCTACACGCGCGTGAACGCGCGCCTCGAGGCGATGAACGGCGTCCCCGCGGCCGCGCACCTGGGCCGGACGCCGCTGCAGGTGCTGCCGGGCCTCCCCGGAGAGCAGCTCGCGGTCAGGTTCAGGACGGTGCTCGAGACCGGGCGGTCGATCGAGTCGGTGACGCTGGGGGAGACCCCCGCCGCGCCGGGCACGAGCCGCCGCTGGCGAGAGAGCTGGTTCCCGGTCCGCGTCGGCGGCGCGATCGTGGGCGTGGGGGTCCTCGTCGTCGAGGAGCCGTTGCGCGCCGGGTGAGCGTCGCCGCTCCCGGCGGTCTACGACGGGCGCTTCCCGGCCGGGAGCCTTCGCGGCGGGCGGAAGGCCGGGGTACTGGCGAGCGCAGGCGCAGCCGGATGAGGCTGCGCCGGAGCGAGCGGGGGACCGGGGGGACGCGGCCTCGTGCGTCCCCCCGGCATGACCGCTGGGACCCCGTCGACGGCGGTCAGCCGTCGACGACCGCAGGGAGGGGCCCCGTCGCGAAGCGACGGGGAGGGACGCAGTCCCTCCCGGCGGGGAACGGTCGCGAACCCGCGAAGCGGGCGCGACCGTTCACGGGCCCCGCCGAGCAGGGGTGGGGACCCCGGCGACGGCGGTCAGCCGTCGACGGGGCGGGGGCGCAGCCCCCGTGAGATCAGATCAACCCGTGCGCCACCATCGCCTTCGCGACCTTGATGAAGCCCGCGATGTTCGCGCCGACGACGTAGTTGCCCTTGGCGCCGAACTCCTCGGCCGTCTCGAAGCAGGTCTGGTGGATGTTCTTCATGATGTTGGCGAGCCGCTTCTCCGTGTACTCGAAGGTCCACGAGTCGCGGGACGCGTTCTGCTGCATCTCGAGCGCGGAGGTGGCGACGCCGCCGGCGTTCGCGGCCTTGCCCGGGCCGTAGGCGATGCCCGCCTGGAGGAACACCTGGATGCCCTCCGGCGTGGTCGGCATGTTCGCGCCCTCGCCGACGGCGATGCAGCCGTTCTTCACGAGCAGGGCGGCGTCCTTGCCGTTGATCTCGTTCTGCGTCGCGGACGGCATGGCCACCTGGCAGGGGACCTCCCAGATGTTGCCGCCGTCGACGTAGCGCGCGTGCTTGCGGTACTCGACGTAGTCCTTGATGCGCCGGCGCTCCTGCTCCTTGAGCTGCTTCAGGAGCTCGACGTCGATGCCCTTCTCGTCGAGGATGTAGCCGTTCGAGTCGGAGCAGGCGACGACCTTGCCGCCGAGCTGGTGGATCTTCTCGACGGTGTAGATCGCGACGTTGCCGGAGCCGGAGACGACGCAGCGCTTGCCGTCGAACGAGTCCTTGCGGACCTTGAGCATCTCCTCGACGAAGAAGGTGGCGCCGTAGCCCGTCGCCTCGGTGCGCACGAGCGAGCCGCCGTAGTCGAGCCCCTTGCCGGTGAGGACGCCCGCCTCGTACCGCGAGGTGAGCCGCTTGAACTGACCGTACAGGTAGCCGATCTCGCGGCCGCCCACGCCGATGTCGCCGGCGGGGACGTCGGTGTGCTCACCGATGTACCGCCAGAGCTCGGTCATGAAGCTCTGGCAGAAGCGCATGATCTCGTCGTCCGACTTGCCCTTCGGGTCGAAGTCCGAGCCGCCCTTGCCGCCGCCGATGGGCAGCCCGGTGAGCGCGTTCTTGAAGATCTGCTCGAACCCCAGGAACTTGATGATCCCGAGGTAGACCGACGGGTGGAAGCGGAGCCCGCCCTTGTACGGGCCGAGCGCGCTGTTGTACTGCACGCGGAACCCGCGGTTGACGTGGACCTCGCCCTTGTCGTCCTGCCACGGCACGCGGAAGATGATCTGCCGCTCGGGCTCGATGATCCGCTCGATGATCTTGCGCTCGCGGAACTCGGGGTACTTCGCCAGCACGGGTCCGACCGACTCGAGGACCTCCCGCGCTGCCTGGTGGAACTCGGCCTCGCCGGGGTTGCGACGCAGCACGTCCTGGTAGATCGACTCCAGCTTCTCGTCCTTCATGACCATTTGACTGCTCCTTGGGGCTTGGGCGCGATCCCTGCCCGGAAGCGAGGCAGTCTGCCCGAATCGCAGGCGCGGCGACCACGGACTCTGTGTCCGGGGTCACGCCGCGAGAATGCAAAGCGTGCGTGCTCAGCGGTGCGCGCTGGAGCGCACCCGAGCCGAGCCGGGCGCCGCGGGGACGCAGCACAGGACAATTCGCGGGAGGGCCCCGCGCGAAGCGCGGGAGGGGCGAAGCCCTCCGGCGGGGAACCTGCGCGCACCCGCGAAAGCGGGCGCGCAGGTTCACGGGCCCCGCCGAGCAGGGGCGGGGGACGCAGTCCCCCCGTGTCAGAAATGCACCGCCGCCGCCCGCGCCGCCTGCGCGCGGAACCGCTCGCGCCAGTCCGGCCCGGTGAGCCGCTCGGCGAGCGCGATCGCGAGGTGCTTCGGCTCGACGCCGAGCGCGGCGTTGCGCCCGAGCCCCTGCACGCAGGAGGGGCAGTTCGTCAGCACCACCGCGCCGCGAGGGCGACCCTCGATCGCCTCGGCGATCGCCTCGCGCTTGCGGTGGAGCATGGCGTCGGTGATGTCGGGCCGCGAGAGGGCGAGCGTCCCCGCCTCCGAGCAGCAGTGCGGCACCGCCTCCACCTTGCCGAACCCGCCGATGCGCGCGAGCACCGCGCCCGCCTCGCCGTCGAGCGAGTCGTGGCAGGGCGCGTGGTAGAGGACCGGCGCCTCGCCGGGAGCGGCCGGCGCGAGCGAGAGGCCGCGCTCGGCGGCGTAGCGCGCGACGTCCACGATGCGCCCGCCGAAGAGCTTCCCGGCCTCCATCGCCTCGAGCCCCTCGCGGCAGGTGCCGCAGGTGACCACGCAGCCGTCGAACGCGAGGTAGCTGAACATCTCGCGGATCTGGCTGAAGAGGATGGTGTCGCGGAGCACGGTCTGCGAGTGCTGCTCCGCCTTCGCGTTCGCGTGGGCCGGGAAGCCGCAGCACAGGAACGGCGGCGGGACGACGACCCGCACGCCGAGCGAGACGAGCACGTGCAGCGCGGCCATCGACACGTGCGAGTAGAGCCGCTCCGAGCCGCAGCCCGGGAAGTAGAAGACGCTCCGCTCGGCGTCCCCGCCCTCCGGCTCGAGCACGAGCACCTGATCCTGCTCGCAGGGCGGGAGCACGTCGCGCAGCGTCTCGGCGGGCACGGGGGGCACCGGCGAGCGCAGCACCTGGAGCGCGTACGGGGCGCGGCGGGCGTCCTCGGGCTGGAGCGGCGCCGCGACGGCGCAGGCGGCGCGCTGGATCGCGCCGCCGAGCCGCACGAGACCGCCGTGGAAGGCGGCGTTCGCGGCGGGCGACCGGCTGTCGAGGTAGGCGAGCGTCGCGCGCGTCGCCACGCTGGTGCGCTTGTAGCCCCAGCTCGCGAGGATCTCGCGCTCGAGCACCGACACCTCGCCGGAGTCGATGTCCACCGGGCAGGGCTTCGCGCACTTGTGGCAGATGGTGCAGTGGTCGGCCACCTCCTCCAGCCAGCGGAGGAGCTCGAACTGGGTCGAGCGCTCGCGCTGCGCGTCGTAGAGGAGCGCCTCGATGAGCGCGCCGATGGCGAGGTTCTTGTTGCGCGGGTGGAAGAACATCCCGCGCGCGGGGTGGTAGACGCAGCAGTCCGCCTTGCACTTGCCGCAGCGGACGCAGTGCGCGATGGCCTTCGCGAGCGCCTCGAGCTGGCCGTGCTGGAGGATGCGCGCCTCGAGCTCGAGGAGGTTGAACGAGGGGGTGAACACCTGGCCGAGGACGTCGAGGTCCTCGAGCTTGCCGGGGTTCATGAGCCCGCCCGGATCGACCTCGCGGCGGTGGGCGGCGAGCTCCCGGATGCGCTCGGGCTCGAGGTACTTGAGCTTCGTGACGCCGATGCCGTGCTCGCCGGAGACGACGCCGCCGAGCGCGATCACCTTGGCCATCACGCCGTCGATGACCTCCTCGGCGCGGCGGAGCATCGGCCGGTCGTTCGAGAGCACCGGCACGTTCACGTGCACGTTGCCGTCGCCGGCGTGCATGTGGGTGGCGAGCACGACGAGCCGGTCGCGCACCTCGCGGTGCGCCTTGTCGAGCGCGGCGAGGAGCCCGGCGTAGCCGCGGACGAGCTGGCCGAGCTCGCGCCTGAGGGCCTCGATCGCCTCGAGCGCGCGGAGCGCCCGCGCGTCCGCGCCGTCGAGGGCCGCCATCGCGGCGGCGCAGCGCGCCAGCGCCGCGGGGATCTTGCGCGCGAGCCACTCGGGGTCGTCCTTCGGCGGCGGGGCGACGCGCAGGATCTCCTCGGCGCGCTCGACGAACCGCCGCTGCGCGTGCCGCTCCTCCTCGACGTTCGTCGCCTCGATGAAGCGCGCGAACTCGGCGAGCGCCTCGAGCGGGAGGACGACGTCCTCGTTCATCTTGAAGGCGTTCGTCCGGCGGGCGATCGCGCCGAGCTTCTTGCGGTCCGCCCAGAAGCGCTTCGCCTCCGCCGCGTCGCGCGCCTCGAAGAGCTCGGTGTTCGGGTGCTCGTCGAGGATGCGGCGGATCCGGTCCACGCCGCGCGCGGCCTCCTCGCCCGAGTGGCCCACCACGTCCACGAGCAGCACCGCCTTCGGCGTCTCCGGCCGCGGCGCCTTCACCTTGTAGTCGATGGCGCGGACGTACTCGTCGTCGAAGTGCTCCAGGGCGGTGAGGGCCTCCTTGCCGCCGTCGGGGAAGGGGAAGGCCCGGGCGAGCTGGAGGATGACGCGCGAGGCCTCGTCGAAGTCGGGCCCGAAGAACTCGAGGCAGAGCGTGCGCTTCGCCTCGTACTCCGGGTAGAGGACGAACTCGGCGGAGGTGATGACGCCGTCGGTGCCCTCCTTCTGCAGGCCCGGGACGCCGCCGAGCGCCTTGTTGGTGATGTCCTTCCACAGCCCCTTCTTGCGGATGTCGGCGCCGGTGAGGGCGATCCGCTTCACGAGCCGGCCATCGTCCTCGACGACGTCGAACGTGACGGGGTCCTCCGGCAGGATCTTGCGCAGGCGGTGATCGACGCGGCGCACCGTCCACTGGCGGCCCGAGGGCATCGCGATCCGCCACGACACCAGGTTGTCGATGCAGGTGCCCCACAGGACGCAGTCCTTGCCGCCCGCGTTCTCCGCGATGTTGCCGCCGATGGTGCAGGCCCACGCGCTCGTCGGGTCGGTCGCGAACACGAGGCCGCGCTCGCCGGCGTGCTCCATCGCGCGCTCGGTGACGACCCCCGCCTCGAGCTCGACCACCTTGGCGGTCGCCTCGCGCCCGTCGCCGAGCCGGAAGGGCCGGTCCGCGATCCCGCGGATCCGGTTCAGCTTCTCGGTGTTCACGACCACGCAGCCGGGCCGCAGGGGGACGGCGCCGCCGGTGAGGCCGGTGCCGGCGCCGCGCGGGATCGCCTTGAGCCCGAGGCCGCCGATGGCGGCGAGGAGCGGCGCGACCTGCCGCTCGTCGTCGGGCATCACGACGGCGACGGGCAGGTGGAGGCGCCAGTCGGTCGCGTCGGTCGCGTGCGAGACGAGCGTGAACGGGTCGAAGAGGACGTTGTCCTTGCCGACCACCGCGCCGAGCACGCGCAGCATGCGGCCGCGCAGCTCGCCCGCGCCCTCGACGTCCGCGCGGAAGGCGACGAGCAGCTTCCGGCAGGCGCCGAGCACCTCCGTCACGCGCGGCTCGCCGTTCGCGTTCCGCCCGACGAGGCCGAGGTCCTTCTCGATGTTGCGGAAGAACCGGCGCCGGCGCGCCCCCGAGTCCACGAGCTCCTGGAAGAGGAACGCGTTCCGCCGATGGATGAGCAGCTCGCCGAAGAACCGCATCAGCAGGCGGGCGCTGCGCCCGGTGACGCGGAGGCTGCGGAGCTCCTCGAGCTTCGCCCACAGCTCCGGGCCGAGGAGCTGGGAGATCGCCGCCCGGTCGTCGGCGGACGTGTAGTTGAAGGGGATCTCCCGGACGGCGGGAGCGGGGGCGAGCGCGGCTTCGAGGATGGGGCGCTGCATGTGAAGCACCTCAAGGTAGCAGGTTTTCCGCCGCCCGTCGCCCCGTCCGAGTACCTCCCTGGCCACGCTGTCATGCAGCCTCGGGCTGGAGGAGACCTGGATGCGCGAGGCCCGACACCTCGCGTGCCTGGCCCGGCTGCGAGCTCGGACGCTGATTCACCAGGCGGAGCGACGAGCCGTCGGCCGGAGGGACTCTTTCGCCGGAGCACTGCCCGCTCGCGGCCGCGTCCGCCTGCGGGGGTCTCCGGGCAACTCCCCCGCCGCGGCGCCCGCGCGTCCGCGGTGGGGCCCGTGGCGTCTCACGCGGAGTCCGAGCGCTGCCCGGGGTGCCGGCGGCTCCCTAAGATGAATGCCGGCTGCCGTCCGGGTCGGCCGATGGGGGGCGCACATGAGGGCTCTGAGCGCGATCGTGCTCGTCGCCGCGGTGAGCGGCTGCACCTCGGTGAAGGTGACGCAGCGGGACGGCTGCTGGGTGCGCCGGACGGAGAAGATCTTCGGCCAGGTCCGCGAGGACGTCGGCCCCTGCGCGCGGACCGCGTCCCCCTGGTCGGACGACCGCCTCACCCGCCTCGTGCAGGAGTGCGTCGCCCGCGAGGACTACCGCTGGCAGATGCGGGCGCTCGCCGCGTGGAGCCGCGGCGAGCCGATGCCGCAGGACCGCGAGGCGAACGTGCTCGCCACGTGCGCGAGCGACGCGGCGCGCGCCGGTTTCGCCGAGAACGACGCGCTGAAGGGCAGGCTCGAGGCCGCGGACGAGCGGCTCTCCTTCGCGAAGGAGCGCCTCGCGGACGTCGCCGGCGATCGGGACGCGCTGCGCAAGCGCTCCGAGCTCGAGCACGACCGGATGTACGCGAGCCACGAGCAGCTCGCCGCGGCGCTCGGCGAGGCGGCGAAGAAGGCCTCCCCGCCGGCGACCGCGACCGCCACCGCCTCGAGCGACGGGCGTGCGCAGATGGACAGCAAGGAGCGTACGGAGCGCGCGAGCCCGGCGACCGCGCCCGTGGCGTTCGCGAACGCGACGCCCTGGCTCGCCGCCCCGGCCACGCCCGCCGAGCCCGCCGCCCTCGCGTGCGCGCCCGCTCCGTCGCAGCCGGCGACGACCGCGACGAAGCGCAAGGCGACGTCGAAGAAGACGGTGATCGCGGCGAAGGTCCCGGAGTGCGTCCCCGCGGCCACGGCGGCCACGGCGGCGCAGCCGGCGGCTCCGACGATCGAGCCCGGCAGCGGCGTCGCCGCGCCGGCGCCGGGGCAGGTGGTGAAGGCGGCGGAGGAGAAGCCCGCGATCGCGCCGTCGCCGCGGACGGGGACGGCGAACGGAGAGTGAGCGCGCTTCGCCCCGGGAGCGGAGCTCGCCCCGAGCGTGGCGCTGCGGACACCGCAGTTCACGTGCGCCCGTCCATTCGTGTATTCTGTATGCTGTGGACGGCGAGAGGGGCGCATTGGAACAAGTCATCGGAACGAAGCTCTCGGAGCAGCTCCGGGAGCGGATCGAGGAGCGGATCGTCGTCGGCGAGTACCCGCCGGGCGCGCGCCTCGACGAGATGGACCTCGCGAAGACCTTCGGCGTGTCGCGGACCCCCATCCGCGAGGCGCTCATCCAGCTCGCGTCGGCGGGGTTCGTGGAGATGCGTCCGCGGCGGGGCTCCGTCGTCGCGGAGATCCCTCCCGAGCGGCTGCGCGAGATGTTCGACGTCATGGCCGAGCTCGAGGCCGCCTGCGCGCGGCTCGCGGCGGGGCGCAGCAGCGACGAGGACCGGGCGGTGCTCCGCGCGACGCACGCGGCCTGCGAGCAGGCGATGCGCGCGAACGATCCCGACGCGTACTACCGGCTGAACGAGCAGTTCCACCTCGCGCTGTACGCCGCCTGCCACAACGGGTTCCTCGCCGAGCAGGCGACGCAGCTGCACCGGCGGCTGCGCCCGTTCCGGCGCCTGCAGCTGCGCGTGCCCGGGCGGATGGAGTCGTCGTTCGCGGAGCACCAGCTCGTCGTCGAGGCGATCGGGCGAGGCGACGGGGAGCTCGCGGCGAAGCACGTCCGGGCCCACGTGGAGATCCAGGGCGCGCGCTTCGCGGACGTCGTCGCGAGCATGGCGGCCGCGGCCCGCAGCGCGGCGCGCAAGGTGCCAGGCTAGAGGGGTTCCAGGCGGCGCTCGCGCCGGGCGAGCGCGGCCGCCGCGGCGGCGCCGGCGTCCTCGACGGCGACCGCCCGCGCCTCGGGGAACGCCTCGGCCGCGAGCGTCGCGAGGGTGCGCCCCGGCGGCACCTCGAGGAAGAGCCGCACCCCGAGCTCGACGAGCACCGTCGTCGCGTCGTGCCAGCGCACGGGCTCCATCACGTTCCGGGCCAGGTCGTCCCGGATCCGCTCGCGGTCGCGGGTCGGGCGGGCGCGGCCGGAGGTGACGTACGGCACGCGCGCGTCGGAGAGCGCGACGTCGCGCAGCGCTGCGGCGAGTCGCGCAGCGACCGGCGCGAGCAGCGCGCAGTGCGACGGCACCGCGACCGCCATCCGCTCCGTCCTGCGCGCGCCCGCCACCCGGGCCCGGTCCAGCACCTCGTCCAGCGCCGCGTCGGCGCCGGCGAGGACGATCTGCGCGGGCGCGTTCACGTTGGCGACGTGCAAAGGACCTCGCCCGGTCACCTCCGCGACGAGCGCGGCGACGCGCCGCTCGGGCAGACCGACGACCGCGGCGAGCCCGAAGCCGCGCGGGAACGCGCCCTCCATCAGCTCGGCGCGGAGGCGCACGGCGCGCACGGCCTCGGCGAGCGGCAGCGCGCCGGCGAGCACCGCCGCGGTGAACGTGCCGACGGACAGGCCCGCCACCGCGTCGGGCGCGCCGTCCTCCGCCGCGAGCACGCGGCCCGCCGCGACGCCGGCGACCACCGTGGTGAGCTGGACGGCGACCGTGGACTCGAGCGCGGCCGCGTCGTCGAGCGAGCGGACGTCCTGCCCGAGCGCCGCGCTCGCCTCGTCGAGCGTCGCCGTGACCGCCGGGTGGCGGGGGAGGCGATCCAGGAACCCCGGCGACTGCGCCCCCTGGCCCGGGCAGAGGAGGGCGATGCTCACGGGAGGCGCTCCGCGCCCGCGCCGGGCTGCCAGGGATCGGCGACGCGGCGCGGCCCGGCGGCGGTCCGGGCGACGACCGTCCGCGGCTCCGCCGCGAGCTCCGCGAGCGCCACGCCGCCCGCGGGCGTCTCGAGCTGCACGTCCACGCGGGCCGCCAGGCCGGCGAGCGCGGCGAGCAGGGCGCGCGCGCTCGCCGCGGGGACGCGCGCAGGGGCCCTCACGAGCACGTCGAGGTCGCTCGTCGCCGAGACGGACGGGACGCCGCTCGCGAGCTCGAACCCGACCGCGCCGACGGGTCCCCACCCGAGCCCCGTCGCCGCAAGGATCTCGAAGGCGGCGTCGAGCGCCGCGAGCGCGGGCAGGCGTGAACGCCGCTCGCGCCAGCGCGCCGCGCGGGCGAGCTCCTCGGGCGTCACCCGGGCCGCGACGGCCTGGGGCGCGAGCCACGCCGCGAAGCGCTCGCGACGCTCCGCGCCGCGCACGCCCACGGGGATCGCGGTCCCGCGTGGAGCCGCGCGCCGGACGACGACGAGCGGCGCGAGGCGCAGGCGCGCCGGCGCCCACGGCGGCAGCGGGGACTCGGGCTCGAGGGCGTCCGGGCGCGCGAGCACGAGGAGATCGTGCGGGAGCACCGACCCCTCGGGGCGCGCGGGGCCGGCTCGCCCGCCGGGCTCGGCGTGACTCATGCCTCCCACCTCGCGGGCCTCGCGCCCCTCATGCACCCGACCACTGCTCCACGAGCCTGCGCCGCACCTCGATCGACGCGGCGCGCGTCTCCCGCGCCGCCGCGGAGGTGAGCCTGCAGCCGAGGTGGCGCGCCCCGGAGCGGGCGCTCGCGACGGCGGCGACGAGGGATCGCCGGACGCGCGCGGCGTCGTCGCCTGTCGGTGCGTCGGCGTTCACGCCGCCGACGAGCTCGTCGACGAGGCCGAGCCGCGCGAACGCACGGACGTCGTAGGCCATCGGCAGGATCTTCTCCCCGAGCGCCTCCACCTCCGCGACGGAGCGGCGCGTCACCCTCGCCGCCGAGCTCTTGCCCATGGCGTGCACGAGGACGCCCGGATCGTCCAGGGCCACGATCCGGTTCGCCTGGTACCCGTGCGCCAGGAACGCCCCCGACATGGCGGACCCGACGAGCAGCGCGACGACGGGGTGGCCCGAGAGCCTCGCCGTCGCGTAGGCGTCGACGGCGGCCGCGCAGGCGAGGTGGATCCCGAGCAGCTCCTCGCACCGTCCGTACGCCTGGCTCGTCACGTCCACGATCGCGACGAGCGGGCGGCGCCCGCCGTCGGCGTCGGCGGCGATCGCCTCGCGGACGTGGCGGGCGAGCGCCCACGCCTCCGCGAGGCCCACCTCGCCGCTCCGCGCGCGCGGGAAGCGGCTGCCCGGGTCCGGCACCACGGCGAGGAACCGCGCGCGCTCCTCGCCGAGCGGCGCGTCCACCACCCGCACCGACGCGGGGCCGCCCTGCACCGCGCCGTCCGCGCCGGTGAGCGCCGCGAGCCACGTCGCGCCGCGGCTCGCGCTGCAGCTCGATCCGCTCATGCGCCCTCCTCGTTTCCCCACGCCTGCCGGAGCGCCGCCGGCTCCGGCGGTCCGGCCGGGTCGATCGCCGCGAGGCGATCGAGGAAGAGCTCCACCTGCTCGGTGCGGTGCCGGGCCGGGCGCCCGCTCCGGAACGCGGCGCGGACCGCGGCGGCGACTGCGGCGACGTCGTCCTCGACGAGCGCGTCGGCGAGGCCCGTCGCGTGGCGCTGCTCGCCGCCCACGAGGCTCCAGACGAGCCGGCGGTCCGAGGCGTCGAGCTCGTCGAGCCCGGCCTCCTGCTCGATCACCTCGGGGCCGTTCATGCCGAGGCGCGCCTGGCGAGTCATGACGAGGTGGCTGCAGAGCGCCGCCGCGAGCGACATCCCGCCGAAGCACCCGACCATCCCCGCCACGACCCCGACCACCGGCACGCGAGGACGGAGGGCGACGATGGCCGCGTGGATCTCCGCGATGACCGCGAGCCCCAGGTTCGCCTCCTGCAGCCGCACGCCGCCCGTCTCGAGCAGGAGGACGGGGCGCGTCGGGACGCCGCGGGCGTGGTCCCGCGCCACGAGCTCCAGGGCGCAGGCGATCTTCGTGCCCGCGACCTCGCCGATGCTGCCGCCCTGGAACCCGCTCTCCACCGCCGCCACGACGGCCGGCTCGCCGTCGATCCGGCCGCGCGCGAGCACCACGCCGTCGTCCTCCTGGGGCACGACCCCCTGCCGCTCCAGCCACGGTGAGTGGAGCCGGTCGAAGGGCGAGAGCAGCTCGCGAAAACGCCCCGCGTCGAGCACGGCCCGCACGCGCTCGCGCGCGGTGAGCTCGATGAAGCTCTCGCGGGCGAGGGGTCGAGGCTCCGTCACGGGGGCGCTCATGGCGCGCTCTCCTCGATGGCCTGCTCGAGGCGGAGGAGCACCATCCCCGGGGTGGCGCCGAAGTCGTTCACCTCGATGGCGGCCGCGCCGTGGTAGCGCGAGAAGAGCCGGTCGAGGACGTTCCGCCAGACCTGGCCGTAGCCGTCGACGGTCGTGCGGATCCGGACGCGCGCCTCGCCGTCCCCCGAGGGCTCGAGGAGCACCTCCAGGTCGCCCGAGCCGACGACGCCGACGTGCGCGCGGCGCCCGACGGGATCGCGGGCGGGGTAGCGGAACTCGAGGGTCTCCATGCATCACCTCCGCGGCGGCGCGAGCTCGGCGCCGACGCCATCGAGGAACAGGACCGCGGCGAGCAGATCGGCGCTCCCGCCGGGCGAGACGTTCAGGGCGAGGAGCTCGGCGTCGAGCGCGAGCAGCGCCGCCCGGCCGGCCGCGGTGCCGGGTCCGCCCGCCCGGAGCGCCGCCGCGGCGCCGCGCTGGGCGACTTGGAGCGCGCGCGGCCCGCCGCGGTGCAGCAGGCACGTGTCGTCGAGCGTCGACATCACGGCGAGCAGCGCCTCGAGCCGCGCGTCGTCCTC
>NZ_JALCZB010000033.1:0-45770 GCF_022690745.1 Anaeromyxobacter sp. SG64
CGGGAGACGGCGCGGGCGCGATCGCCCGGCGCGCCCTCGTCGCGGGCCTCGCCGCGCTCCTGCTCGGTGCGGCCGCGGGGTACGCCATCGGGACCGCGACCGCTCCCCCCGCGCCGCCCGCGGCGCTCACTCGCCCCTGAAGCGCGGCCGGCGCCGCTCCTGCCAGGCGGCCCGCCCCTCGCGCATGTCCGCGCTCTCGAAGGCGCGCCGCCTGAGGTCCGCGATCTCCCCGCGCTCCGGGTCCGAGAGCCCGCGCTCGTGCGCGCCCTCGAGGAGCCGGAGGATCCGCTTCATGCCCCGCACCGCCAGCGGCGCGTTGGCCGCGATGTCGGCGGCGAGCGCGAGCGCGTCCCCCTCGGCCGCCTCCGCCGACGCGACGCGGTTCACGATCCCCCAGGCGAGCGCGGTCTCGGCGTCGATCGGGCGCCCCGTGAAGAACAGCTCGCGCGTGCGCGCCGCCCCGACGAGATCGGCGAAGCGCCGCAGGCCGCCCTCCGGGTACACGACGCCCAGCTTCGCGGGCGGCATCCCGAGCTTCACCCCCGCGCGCGCGACGCGCAGGTCGCAGGTGACCGCGAGCTCGAACCCGCCGCCGAACGCGCCGCCGTTCAGGAACGCCACCGTCGGGCACGGCACCGCGTCGAGCGCCGCGGCGGTGCGCTCGACCGCCTCGTCGGGCCGCTCGCCGCGCGCCGAGGTGAGCGAGATCTCGGCGAGGTCGAAGCCGGAGGAGAAGGCCTCCTCGCCGGCGCCGCGCAAGACGAGGCAGCGCACGCCGCCGTCCGACGCCGCGACGCACGCGGCCTCGAGCTCCTCCAGCGCCTGGAAGTCGAGCGCGTTCCGCTTCGCCGCGTTGTCGAGGACGAGGACGCGGACCGGGCCGTGATCCTCGGCGCGTACGCGAGGCGCCATCGGCTACTCCATCACAGCGGTGTGAATCCGTGACGTCATGCGCTCTCCGCTCGCCAGCCGTGAGGGACGCGCGACGTTAGCCCGGAGGCACGCATCCGGCAACCCGCGCGGAGGTCGAGGCGGGCGGCGAGGTGCTCGGCGCGCTCGCCGCAAATGAAAAGGGTCCGCGCGAAGGCGGACCCTTGCAGCGATGGTACCGGGGGCGACCACTCCTCGGTTTACCGGCGTGAGACCGGTATCGCGTGTAGTCGATGGATGGCCATCGGCTCGCGCGACGTCAACCCCGCGGAGCTCGTGGCCCCCGCGGGGGAAGCGGGCGCGCGCAGCGCCTCGCGCACCGCGTCGGCGAGCGCCTCGTAGCTCACGGGCTTTCGCAGGAAGCGCGCCACGCCGAGCGCGGCGAGCCGCGCCTCCTCGCTCGCGCCACCGCTCGAGGCCGCGATGACGGGGAGCGCGGCGAGCAACGGCGCGGCGCGGATCCGCTCGACGAGCGCCACGCCGGACATCGTCGGCATGAAGACGTCGGTGACGACGAGGTCCACCGTCGGCGCGCGCAGGAGGCGCGCGAGCGCCTCGCCGCCGTCGCGCGCGCGCTCGATGGCGAGCGGTCGCCGGTCGGCGCTCGAGAGCCGCCGCAGCGCGGCCTCGTACATCGACGCGACGAGCGTGTTGTCCTCGACGACGAGCACCCGCGGGACGGCCACGGCGGCGGACTCCCCGGAGCTGGCGGCGGCGAGGGGGATCGAGCGGGAGCGGATGTCGTCGTTCACGGTGCCTCCGGACTGTCGAGGCATCATCGCTCGATAGGGCGAACGTGGCACGCGCTACGGGTGAACCCTTCTCGGGCGTCATGGGGTCTCGGGACGCTCTTCGGCCGGGCGGGAGGGGTGGGCGATGCTCGCACCGGGTGCGACGTGCGCGCCGGTCACGGGAGCCCTCTGGGCCGCGAAGTTCGAGCCGGCTCGTTGCGAGCGGCGCCCGCCCGCCGATATCGTCCGAAGGTTCCCTCACACCTCACACCGAGGAGGCAGCATGCAGTCCCTGCAAGGACGGGTCGCGCTCGTGACCGGCGGCGGACGGGGCATCGGGCGGGCGATCGCGATCGCGCTCGCGCGCGCGGGCGCAGACGTCGCGGTGGCCGCCCGGACCGTGCCCGAGATCGAGGCGGTCGCGGCGGAGATCGCCGCGCTGGGCCGGCGGACGCACTTCTTCCCCCTCGACGTGTCCGACCGCGCGCGCGTGGCGGCGGCGCCGCGGGAGGTCGAGGCGCAGCTCGGGCCGGTCGACCTGCTCGTGAACAACGCCGGCATCCACGGCAGCGCGCCGCTGCAGCGGCTCGACGACGCGCAGTGGGACGGCATCCTCGCCGTGGACCTCACCGCGCCCTTCGTGCTCACCCGCGCCTGCCTGCCCGGCATGTACGAGCGCCGCTTCGGCCGCGTGATCAACGTCGCCTCGGTCGCCGGCAAGATCGGCCTCAAGTACGGAGCGGCCTACGCGGCGGCGAAGCACGGGCTCATCGGGCTCACCCGCAGCCTCGCGCTCGAGGGCGCGCGCAAGGGCGTCACGGCGAACGCGATCTGCCCGAGCTGGACCGAGACGCGGATGATGCAGGAGGCGGCGCACGACGTGGCGATCGCCACCGGGCGGAGCGAGGCGGAGGCACGCGAGGCGATGCTGCGCGAGAACCCGCTCGGCCGCGCCGCCCTGCCGGAGGAGGTCGCGGACGTCGCCGTGCTCCTCGCGTCGAACGGCGCCATCACCGGGCAGGCGATCCACGTGGACGGCGGCGAGGTGATGGCCTGACCGGCCCCGCTCGCGCGAACGACCGGGCGCTCTCCCGCCGCCCCGGAGCCCGGGCTCTTGACGCGCTGCGCCTCCACCTGCGCTAATCGGCCTCTTTTTTTCCTCGAGGAGACCCATGCAGCAGACCAAGTACCTGCTCGGCGAGGACCGCATCCCCACCCACTGGTACAACGTGGTGGCGGACCTCCCCGCGCCCCCGGCGCCCGTGCTCCACCCCGGCACCGGCGCGCCCGTGACGCCCGCGGACATGCTCCCGCTCTTCCCGCCGGCGGTCCTCGAGCAGGAGATGTCGGGCGAGCGGTGGATCCCCATCCCCGAGGAGGTCCGGCGGATCTACGCGCTGTGGCGCCCCTCGCCGCTCTTCCGCGCCCACCGGCTCGAGGCGGCGCTCGGGACCCCCGCGCGCATCTACTACAAGTACGAGGGCGTCTCACCGGCGGGCTCGCACAAGCCGAACACCGCCGTGCCGCAGGCCTACTACAACAAGCTCGCGGGCACGAAGCGGATCGCCACCGAGACCGGCGCCGGCCAGTGGGGCAGCTCGATGGCGCTCGCGTGCCGGATGTTCGGGCTCGAGTGCACCGTCTACATGGTGAAGGTTTCGTTCCAGCAGAAGCCCTACCGGAAGAGCATGATGCAGCTCTGGGGCGCGGAGGTGGTGCCCTCGCCCTCCCCCCGCACCGCCGCCGGGCGCGCCATCCTCGCGCAGGACCCGGAGAGCCCCGGGTCGCTCGGGATCGCCATCTCGGAGGCGGTCGAGGACGCCGTCTCGCGGGAGGACACCCGCTACGCGCTCGGCAGCGTGCTGAACCACGTCTGCCTGCACCAGACGGTGATCGGGCTCGAGGCGAAGGAGCAGCTCGCCCTCGCCGGCGACTACCCCGACGTCATCGTCGCCGCGCACGGCGGCGGCTCGAACTTCGCCGGCGTGGGGTTCCCCTTCGTCGCCGACAAGGCCGCCGGCAAGCAGGTCCGCATCGTCGCGGTCGAGCCGTCGTCCTGCCCGACGCTCACGAAGGGCGTCTACGCCTTCGACTACGGCGACACCGCCCGGATGGCGCCCATCACCAAGATGTACACCCTGGGTCACGACTTCATGCCGCCCGGCATCCACGCCGGCGGCCTGCGCTACCACGGCGCGTCGCCCCTCGTGTCGCAGCTCGTCCACCACGGGATCGTCGAGGCGCGCGCGGTCGGCCAGCTCGGCTGCTTCGAGGCCGCCACCCTCTTCGCGCGGACCGAGGCGATCATCCCGGCGCCCGAGTCGTCGCACGCGATCCGGGGCGCCGTGGACGAGGCGCTCCGGGCGAAGGAGGAGGGCAAGGAGCGGGTGATCCTCTTCAACCTCTCCGGCCACGGGCACGTCGACATGGCGGCCTACGACGACTACTTCGCGGGGCGGCTCGAGGACGCCGAGTACCCCGCCGAGAAGGTCGCGGCCTCGCTCGCGAACCTCCCGAAGGTGAAGCTCTAGCTTTGCCCGGCCGCATGCTCCCGGGCGGCGCGCGCCTCGCCGCGGCCACGCTCGCCGCCTGCCTCCTCGTCGCCTCGGCCGCTCCGGCCGTGGCCGCGGAGCCGCGCGCGCAACCAGGCTCCGTATCGACGGCGACGCCGGCCCCGGCCCCGGCCCCGACGCAGGCCCAGGACGCGACCGCGACTCCGACCCCGCTCCCCGCCCCCGCGGACGCCCCCGCCGATCCGGCCTTCCCGCGCCTCGACTTCGCTCCCCACGAGCCGACGCCCGACCGTCCCCCGCCGCGGGCCCTCCCGCCCGCGGCGCCGAACCCGTCGCTCGCGCCGGTGCTCGAGTCGCCCGAGCGACCCGAGGCGGTCACGCCGCCGCAGCGGCCGGCGGTGGTCATCCGCACCATCATCGGGCTCGCGCTGCTCGTCGCCCTCGCCTACGCGGCGGCGCACCCGGCCGTGGTGCGCTGGGAGCGGCGCATCCGCGTCTCGCAGCTCGTGGCCGCCGGGCTCCCCTTCATCGCGCTCGGGATGATCGCCCGCGCGCCGCCGTTCGCCGTGCTGTCGGACGACGTGCTCGCCCAGCTCGCCCCGGTGCTGCGGCTCGGCCTCGGCTGGATCGGCTTCATCGTGGGGTTCCGGCTCGACGCGCGGGAGCTCTCTGGCACCGACGAGCGAGCGGTCGCGTCGGCCGCGCTGCTCAGCTCGCTGCCGTTCGCCGCGGTCGTCGCCGGCGCAGCCGCGGTGCTCCTGCCGGCCGGCCCGCTCGCGGAGCGGCTCCGCGACCCGGTGTTCCTGCGCGACGCGCTCGTCCTCGGCACGGCCGCCTCGATGACGGCCGCGACGGTCCCGCACCTCCTGCCTGCTCGCACGCCGCCGGCCGCCGTCGCGGTCCTCGGCCGGATCGTCCGGCTCGAGGAGATCGCCGGCATCCTCGGGCTCGCCCTCGTCGCGGCGTACTTCCGCCCGCAGGGGGACGCCGTGACCTGGCGGCTCCCCGGGACGGCGTGGCTCATGCTCACCGCCGGCGCGGGCACGCTGCTCGGCCTCGTCGTCCTCGTCCTGCTGCGCCGGGCGCGGAGCGGGCCCGAGTTCTCCGTGCTGACGCTCGGCTCGGTCGCCTTCTCGTCGGGCCTCGCGGGCTACCTGCACCTCTCGTCGGTGGTGGTCTGCTTCGTGGCCGGCGTGATCCTCGCGAACTTCCCGGGGAAGCACCAGGCGCGCTTCCGCGCCGTGCTCGACCTGCTCGAGCGCCCGGTCTACCTCGTGCTCCTCGTCATCCTCGGCGCGCTCTGGCCCACCCGGTCGGTCACCGGCTGGCTCCTCATCCCGGTGTTCGTCGGCGCGCGCTTGCTGGGGCGCTGGGCCGGCGCGAGGGTGGCGGTGCGCATGGGCGCGCTCGACCTCGACGCGGGTGCCCGCCGCGTCGTCATCGTGGCGCCGGTCGGGTCGCTCGCGATCGCCATCGTCGTGAACGCGCAGCTCCTCTATCCCGGCGGCTCCATCGCCGACGCGGTGGTGGCGGTCGTGGGCGGCGCGCTCGCCACCGAGGCGCTCGTCCACACGTTCGGGCGGGGCCGGATCGCGCCCGCCCCCGAGCCGCGCGGGGAGCCGACGCCGTGATCGACGCGGTCCTCCTCGCCCTCCTCGCCGGCCTCATGCACGCGGCGCGCACGTTCTCGACGGGCGGCGCCCCGCCCGCGGGGACCTCCCTCGGCTTCGGCTACCTGCTCCTCACCGCCTTCCTCTCCGGCCGGATCTTCGCCGCGGTGCGGCTCCCGAAGCTCACCGGCTACATCGCGGCGGGCGTCGTGGTCGGCCCGTCCGTGCTCGGGTTCCTCGACTCGGCCGTCGTCGAGAACCTCCAGATCGTGAACGGGGTGGCGGTGTCGCTCATCGCCCTCACCGCCGGGACGGAGCTGCGCCTCGCCCGCATCCGGCCGCTCGCGCGCACCATCGGGATCACCACCGCGATGGGCGTCGTCGGGGGCGCGCTCGCCATCGCCGCGACCCTGCTCCTCCTGCGCGGTCAGCTCCCGTTCCTCTCCGCGCTGCCGGCCCTCCAGGCCGCCGCGGTCGCGCTCGTGCTCGGCGTGGTGCTCGTCGCCCAGTCCCCGGCGGTGGTGGTCGCGCTCTCGGACGAGCTCCGCGCGGACGGCCCCGTGACGCGCGTCGTGCTCGGGGTGGTGGTCCTCGCGGACCTGTTCGTCATCGTGCTCTTCGCCCTCGCCTCCGCGGCCGCGAAGGCGGCGCTCGGGGTCGCGGGCGGGGCGAGCGCCGCGGTCGGGCACATCGCCTGGGAGCTCCTCGGCTCGATCGTGGCGGGGTTCGTCCTCGCGGCGCTCCTCGCCGCCTACCTGCGCTGGGTCCGGCGGGGCGCGACGCTCTTCGTGCTCGCCGCCGCCTTCGTGGTCGCCGAGGTGGGCCAGCGCATCGGGTTCGACCCGCTCCTCGTCTCCCTCACCGCGGGCGTCCTCGTGCGCAACCTCACGCGGCACGGGGACGAGCTGCACGAGCTCGTCTCGGGGGCGTCCCTGCCGGTGTACGTCATCTTCTTCGCCGTCACCGGCGCGAAGCTGCACCTCTCGGCGGTCCCGCCGGTCGCGCTGCCGGTGCTCGCGATCGTGGCGGTGCGGGCGGCCTCGCTGCTCATCGCCGGACGGATGGGCGCGCGCGCGGCGGGCGCGCCGCCGGAGGTGGCCCGCTGGGCGCCGTTCGGGCTCTTGCCGCAGGCCGGGGTCGCGCTCGCGCTCGCGCTCCTCTTCGCGCGGGCGTTCCCGGAGTTCGGGGGCGAGGCCTCGGCGGTGGCGCTCGGGGTCGTGGCGATGAACGAGATCGTGGCGCCCGCCGTGTACCGGCTCGCGCTCCTCCGGAGCGGGGAGGCCGGGCGCGTCGAGGCGCGCCCGACGCCGGCGCCCACGACCGCGCGAGCCGAGCAGGGCTGATTGCGCGGCGCGTCGTGCCCGGCGCGGAGCCGCCGCCCGCCCGGGCGCCCCATGGGGGACCGGCGAGGGCCTCGCTCGCGGCGTAAGCCAGCATGTACGCCCCACGTCGGTGCCTGCGGAGCTGCGCCCGATACGCCCACCGGAGGAATCCCCCATGCCCCGTCTCGCCCTCGCCGCGCTCGCGCTCGCCCTCGCCGGGTCAGCCCGCGCGGAGGACGTCGTCCGCCTCGGCAACCTCAAGTTCGCGCACTACGGCGCGGTCTCGTACATGAAGGATCACTGCGGGAAGTTCGGCCTCAAGGTCGAGGAGATCGTCTTTCCGAAGGGCATCGACATCTTCCCCGCCATCGTGAAGGGCGAGGTGGACCTCGCCGCGAGCGCCGCGGACGCCGCCATCGCGAACCGAGCCGGCGGCGGCCAGATCTACATCGTCGCCGGCTTCGCGAAGGGCGGCGCCAGGCTCGTCGCCGCGACCGACGCGCCCATCAAGTCCGTGGCCGATCTGAAGGGCAAGAAGGTCGGCGTCGCGCGCGGCGGGGCGCAGGAGCTCCTGCTCCTCGCCGAGCTCTCGAAGCACGGGCTCACGTGGTCCGACCGCCCGGGCAAGGACGTCCAGCTCGTCTACCTGCCGTTCGCCGACCTGAACCAGGCGCTCATGCAGAAGCAGATCGACGCCATGTGCCAGTCCGAGCCGCAGTCGTCGCAGGCCATCAACAAGGGGTTCGGGCGCGAGCTCCTGAAGCCGTACGACACGCCGCTCGGCGAGCCGGTGCGCGCGCTCGTGATGACCGAGAAGCTCTACAAGGAGAAGCCGGACGTCGCGCAGCGCGTGCTCGATTGCTTCGTGGACGCGACGAACAAGTTCCTCGCCGATCCCAAGCTCGCCGAGAAGTACGTCGTGGAGCAGATGTTCAAGGGGCAGATCACGAGCCAGGACTACAAGGACGCGATCGCGAACTCGCCCTTCACGCACGACATCACGGTGGAGCACGTGCAGACGACGACCGACCTGATGGTGAAGTACGGGGTCGGCAAGCTGCAGCGCCCGCCGAGCGCGAAGGACTGGGTGAAGCTCGATCTGCTCCAGAAGGCGAAGGCCAAGTCCGAAAAGTGAAGACCGCCCGCTCCCACGCGGCCCGGCTCGCGCGCCAGCTCCTCGTCCCCGCGATCGTGCTCGTCGCGTGGGAGGGCATCTCGCGCGCGGGCTGGGTCTCGCCCATCATCCTCCCCGCGCCGTCGCAGGTGCTCGTCCGCTGGATCGACTACGCCCGCCCGCTCGCGCCCTACGACCCGGCGGAGGGGAGCCGGCTCCGCTGGCTCTTCTCCGGCGAGCTGCCGCACGACGCGCTCGCGAGCCTCATCCGAGTCGCGGGCGGGTTCGCCGTGGGCGCCGTGCTGGCGCTCCCGCTCGGCCTGCTCATGGGCGCGAAGCCCATCGTGTACGAGCTCATGAACCCGCTCGTGCAGATCCTCCGGCCGATCCCGCCCATCGCCTACATCCCGCTCGCGATCCTCTGGTTCGGCCTCGGCAACCCGCCCGCCTTCTTCCTCATCTCGCTCGGCGCCTTCTTCCCCATCCTCATGAACACCATCGCCGGGGTCCGGAACGTGGACGCCATCTACGTGCGCGCCGCGCGGAACCTCGGCGCCTCGGAGTGGACGCTGTTCTGGCGCGTCATGGTGCCGGCGGCGATGCCGTACATCCTCGCCGGCGTCCGCATCGGGTTCGGCGTCGCCTTCATCGTGGTGATCGTCGCGGAGATGATCGCGGTGAACTCCGGCCTCGGGTACCGCATCCTCGAGGCGCGCGAGTACTTCTGGTCCGACAAGGTGATCGCGGGGATGATCAGCATCGGGCTCGCGGGCCTCGGCATCGACGTCGGCATGAACAGCCTCAACGCGTGGCTGCTGCGCTGGCACCGGGGGGTGGAGGGGTGATGGCCGCGTCCGTCGCGGGCGCCGCGCCCGCCATCCAGGTGCGCGGAGTCCGCAAGGTCTTCAGCGGATCCGAGGGCGAGGTCGTGGCCCTCGACGGCATCGACCTCGACGTGGAGCCGGGTGAGCTCGTCTGCCTCCTCGGCCCGTCCGGCTGCGGGAAGTCCACCCTCCTGAACGCCATCGCCGGCTTCTCGCCGCCGACCTCCGGGACCATCGTCGCGAACGGCCGGGCCGTCACCGCCCCGGGCCCGGACCGGGCGATGGTGTTCCAGGAGTACGCGCTCTTCCCCTGGATGACGGTCGAGAAGAACGTGGCCTTCGGGCTCGAGATGGCGAGGGTGCCGGCGCGCGAGCGGCGCGAGCGGGTGGACGCGCTCCTCGGCATGCTCAACCTGCGCGAGTTCCGCGACCGCTTCCCGAAGGACCTCTCCGGCGGCATGCGCCAGCGCGTCGCCATCGCCCGCGTGCTCGCCATCGACTCGCCCATGCTCCTCATGGACGAGCCGTTCGGCGCGCTCGACGCGCTCACCCGCCGGAACCTCCAGGACGAGCTGCTGCGCATCTGGGCGAAGCTCCGCAAGACCATCGTCTTCGTGACGCACGGGATCGAGGAGTCGATCTACCTCGCCGACCGGGTGGTGGTGATGACCTACCGCCCCGGCACGGTGAAGCGGATCGTCCCGGTGACGCTCCCCCGCCCCCGCGATCCCGCCGCGCCGGAGTTCAACGCGCTGAAGCGCGAGATCTCGCAGATGGTGATGGAGGAGCAGGCGCGGCACGCGCAGGCCGAGGTGGGCGGGGCGACGGCGGACTGAGCCGGGCCGAGCCCGCCGGGCGGCGACGGCGCCCGGTCGCCGATCAATCCAGGAAGAGGTCCGGCATCAGCTCTTGCCCCGGCTCGACCGCGTACTTGCCGAGGTCGGTCACGCCGTCCTCGCGGAGCACGTCCTCGTCGATGAAGAAGTTGCCGGTGCAGCTCCGGCTCTCGCGCTTCAGGATCGCGATCGCCGCGTCGGCGACGATCTCGGGCGTGCGGCCGTGGCGCGCGGTGTCCTCGCCGCCGAGCAGGTTCAGCGCCGCGGTCGCGATGACGGTGCGCGGCCAGAGCGCGTTCACGGCGATCCCCTTCTCGCGCAGCTCCTCCGCCATGCCGAGCACGCACAGGCTCATGCCGTACTTCGCCATCGTGTAGGCGACGTGCGGCGCGAACCAGCGCGGGTTCAGGGACAGCGGCGGCGAGAGGTTCAGGATGTGCGGGTTCGCGCTCTTCTCGAGCAGCGGGATGCACGCCTGGGAGCAGGCGAAGGTCCCGCGCGCGTTCACCTGGTGCATGAGGTCGTAGCGCTTCATCGGCGTCTCGACCGTGCCGGCGAGGAAGATCGCGCTCGCGTTGTTCACGAGCACGTCGATCCCCCCGAACCGCTCCTGCGCGGCCTTCACCGCCGCCGCGATCTCCGCCTCGTCGCGCACGTCGCAGTGGACCGCGAGCGCCTTGCCGCCGGCCGCCTCGATCTCCTTTGCGGTCCCCTGGATGGTCCCCGGCAGCTTCGGGTTCGGGACGCTCGACTTCGCGGCGACGATCACGTTCGCGCCCTCGCGCCCGGCGGCGATCCCGATCGCCTTGCCGATGCCCCGGCTCGCGCCGGTGATGAAGAGCGTCTTCCCTTTGAGTGAAGGCATGGAGACCTCGCGCTGGGTTGGTCGGGCAGGATGACGGAGGGACCCGGCGGGGAGCAATGGGACGGACGGGGCGGGGACGATTCCCGATCCCGATCCCGACCTCGACTGGCGGCTGCGACCGCCGACCTCGACCCCCAACCCCGACTTCGACCCCCGATCCGACCCTGACGAGCCGCCGGCGACCCCCGCTCGAGCCTCCCGGGTGATCCAGATCGGCCCCTCCCGAGCCCCTCGCGCCGCCCTCCCACTCCCGGGCAGCCAGCCTCCCGAGCAAGCCTTCGTGCGACCCCACGGGACCCGAGCGCCTGCCGGTCGCGTGTGCGCTAACACCTACACCAACCGGCCGCGATCGCGCGCTGAACGCATTGCCAGCCCGTGAAACGGCCGATCCGGGCGCCCGTTGACTTCGACGGCCGTTGTCCGTAGATCGGGACCATTCAGTGGGAAAAAGTGGCAAGCAGCGGATCAGAGCGGCAGGATCGGCCAGCCCGTGTTCTTCGGAACCTTCAACCACGCGATCGACGCGAAGGGGCGAACGAGCCTCCCGGTGAAGTTCCGCGAGGCGCTGGCCGCGGCGGGCGAGCCGCGGATCGTGCTCATGCAGTACCCGCACTGGCGCGCGGTGCAGGCGCTCCCGCAGTCCGTCTGGAACGAGCTCGTGAAGAAGGTGATGGACGCCTCCCCGCTCGACGCCAGGACGCAGCGGAGCGTCCTCAAGTTCGTGTCCTCCGCGCACGAGGTGGACCTCGACGCGAACGGCCGCGTCCTCGTCCCGCCGGCGCTCCGCGAGTGGGCGGGGCTCGCGAAGGACGTCGTCTGGGTGGGGATGGGCCGGACCATCCACCTCTACGACAAGGCCGCGTACGAGCAGCAGGTGGCTGAGGAGATCCCGAGCGACCAGGTGGTCGACTTCTTCGGGAAGGTCTAGCGGGCGAAGGGAGACGGGCGATGTTCGAGGCGAGACACCAGGACGACGTGACGATCATCCGCGGCGTGGACGAGCTCACGAAGGACGAGCTGTCGGCGATCGCCGCGATCGCGCGGCGCGCCCGCGACGACGGGCGCCGCGTGGTCATCGACCTCAAGAACGTGACGCACCTCCACTACGCGGGCGCGGCGCTCCTCAAGGCGATCCCCGGGCTGCGCGCGGCGGGGGCGAGCCGTTACGTCCGTGATCTCGTCCACGCCGGCGGCGCGGGCGGGCACCTCGAGCTGTTCGAGGACGTGGAGGCGGCCTTCCGGGCGGCGTGAGCGGGGAATTCGTCCATGCTTCGGTACTTCCGAGAGAGATCGTCGAGATCCTGCGCCCCGAGCCGGGCAAGCTCCTGCTCGACGGGACGCTCGGCGGCGGCGGCCACTCGGAGCTCCTGCTCGAGCGGGGTGCGCGCGTGATCGGCCTCGACAAGGACCCGCGCGCCCTCGCGGCCGCCACCGCGCGCCTCGCGCGCTGGGGCGAGGCGTTCCGGGCGGTGCGCGCCGACTTCCGCGACGCGAAGAACGTGCTCTCCGCGCTGGGCCTGGCCGGCGTCGACGGCGCGCTCGTGGACCTCGGCGTCTCCTCCCCCCAGCTCGACCAGGCGGAGCGAGGCTTCTCGTTCTCGCGCCCCGGCCCGCTCGACATGCGCATGGGCGAGGAGGGCGAGCGCCTCGAGGACCTGCTCCGGCGCATCGACGAGCGCGAGCTCGCGCGCATCCTCCGCGAGTACGGCGAGGAGCCGTTCGCCCGCCCCATCGCGCGCGCGGTGAAGCGCGCCGTGGAGTCCGACGAGCGGCTCGACACCGGGCGCCTCGCCGAGATCGTCGCGAAGGCGATCCCCCGCAAGGCATGGCCGCGGCGCATCCACCCGGCGACCCGCACGTTCCAGGCGCTCCGCATCGCGGTGAACGACGAGCTCGGCGCCCTCGCGGCGTGGCTCGACGGGCTCCCCGCCATGCTGAACGTCGGCGGCCGGGCCGCGGCGATCTCCTTCCACTCGCTCGAGGACCGGATGGTGAAGGAGCGCTTCCGCGCGCTCACCCAGGCCTGCACCTGCCCGCCCGACCTGCCCGTGTGCGCCTGCGGCGCGCGCGCGGCGTTCGCGGCGGTGACGCGCAAGGCGATCGTACCGTCCGACGACGAGGTCCTGGGGAACGCCCGCGCCAGGAGCGCGAAGCTGCGCGCCGTGGAGAAGCTCCGGTGAGGCGCGCCCCCGCACGCGGCCGCCCGGCGGCCCCTCCCCGCGCCGCGGCGCGCGCGAGCGCCCTGCCCGTCGCCCGGGCGGCGACGGCGGCGCTCCTCGTCGTGGTCCTCGGCGTCTTCCACATCTGGTCCCGCACGCGCGTGGTCGCGGCGGGATACCGGCTCGGCGCGCTGCAGGCCGAGCACACGAAGCTCACCTCCGAGCACGACCGCCTCCGCATCGAGGTGGAGACCCTCCGCGCGCCGCGCGCGCTCGAGGAGTTCGCTCGGAACAAGCTGGGCATGGCTCCGCCGGACTCCGGTCCGGTGTGGGCGGCAGGCCCGCGCCCCGCTTCGGCGGGCGCGGGCGGGGCGGGCGTGGACGGTGTGGATCACCGATCCGGGCCGGCGGAGCCATCCCTCTCCACGAAGGCTGGGCGGGCGGCGGCGGGGCCCGCGGCGGACTCCGAGCGCGTCGCGCTCCGGGGCCCGCTGCGGGCGGGCCGCTCCGTGCCGCGCGAGAGGTAGCGCGTTGCGCACGGGGCCCGATCCGCGCGCGACCCGCTGGATCGCCGTCCGGATCGGCGCTCTGGCCGCCCTCTTGGCCGCCGGCTTCGCGATCGTCGCCGGCCGCGCGTTCCAGCTCCAGGTGCTGCGCCGGGACGCGCTCGTCGAGGAGATGGTCGACCAGTACCGGCGCCAGCTCGTGCTGAAGCCGCGGCGCGGCGTCATCACCGACCGCTCCGGCGTGCTCCTCGCGGGCAGCGCCGACGCGCGCTCGGTGTTCGCCGATCCCGTGGTCCTCGAGAAGGAGGACGGCCGCGGCGAGGCGCTCCGGAAGGTCTGCCAGGCGCTGAAGCTCGACCCGGGCGCCGTCCGCAGGAAGCTCGCCAAGGGCAGCCGCTTCGTCTGGATCGCGCGGCGGATCTCGCCGTCGCAGGCCGCGCAGGTCGAGGCGATCCTGAAGGCGAGCCGCGTGCGCGGGGTCGCGCTCGTCCCGGAGACGCGCCGCTACTACCCGAAGCTCGAGCTCGCGAGCCAGGTCCTCGGCCTCGTCGGCGACGACGGCGAGGGGCTCGAGGGGGTTGAGCTCGGGCTCGACGAGGTGCTGCGCGGCGAGCCCGCGAAGGTGCCGTCCCTGCGCGACGGCGCCGGCAAGACCGTCCTCGCCCAGGCGCCCACCGCCGGGCAGGCCCGCGAGGGCGCGCGCGTCGAGCTCACGCTCGACCAGGGCATCCAGCTCTCCGCGGAGCGTTCGCTCGGCGCGGCGGTGAGGCGCTCGCAGGCGCTCTCCGGCATGGCGGTCGCCATGGACCCGCGCACGGGCGAGGTGCTCGCCATGGCGAGCTATCCCCCCTCCAACCCGAACGCGCCCAAGCGCGGCGCGGAGCTCCGCAATCGCGTCGTCACCGACTCCTTCGAGCCCGGCTCGACGGTGAAGACCTTCACCATCGCCGGCGCCCTCGCGCGCGGCGCGCTCCACCCGCTCGACCCCATCGACTGCGGCAACGGCCGCTACGCCATCGGGGCCCACGTCATCCACGATCACGAGGCGCTCGGCTGGGCGGGCGCGTCGAAGATCCTGGCGGTGAGCTCGAACATCGGCGCCGCCAAGATCGGCGCGCGCCTGGGGCGCGCGGGGCTCCACGAGTCGCTCGCCGCGTTCGGGCTGGGCGAGCGAACCGGCGTCGGGCTCCCCGGCGAGATCCGCGGCCAGCTCCCGCCGCCGCGCTCCGAGGTCGCCCTCGCGACCCAGAGCTTCGGCCACGGCCTGACGGCGAACGCCCTCCAGATCACCGCCGGCATGGCGGCCATCGCGAACGGCGGCAAGCTCATGCGCCCCATCGCCGTGCGCCGGGTCGTCGATCCGGCGACGGGCGAGGTGCTCCAGGCGGCGTCGCCGGAGGTGGTCCGGCAGGCCGTGCCGCCGGACGTCGCGGAGACGATGACGCGCTTCCTCGTGGGGGTGGTGGAGGATCCGAAGGGGACCGGGAAGCGCGCGCGGCTCGCCGGGTGGCGCGTCGCCGGCAAGACCGGCACCGCGCGCAAGGTCGATCCGGTCTCCGGCGGCTACGCCTCGGACCGGCACTTCAGCTCCTTCGTCGGGTTCGCTCCCGCCGAGGCGCCGCGCGTGGTGGTGGGCGTGTTCCTCGACGAGCCGAAGGGCGACGTGCACGGCGGCGAGGTCGCGGCGCCCGCGTTCCGCGAGATCGTGGAGGACGCCATGCGGCTCATGGGCGTGCCCGCGAGCGGACCGGAGGCCGAGCGGCTCGCGCTCGCGGCGGCGCCTCCCGTCGAGGAGGAGCCGGAGGGGCCGCCCCCCGTCGAGCTGGCGGCGCGCGCGGCCGCCCCCGTGGACGGCGCGAGCGTGGCCGTGCCCTCGCTCGCCGGCCTGCCCGCTCGCTCGGCGATCCGGTCGCTCGAGCAGGCGGACCTCGCCGCCGAGGTAGACGGCTCCGGCAGGGTCGTGCAGCAGTGGCCGGCGGCGGGGAAGGTGGTCGAGCGCGGGACCCGGGTGCGGATGCGGCTCGCGCCGACCGGGTGACCTGGCGCCCACATGGCCGGAAGCCTTGCGGGCGGG
Source organism: Anaeromyxobacter sp. SG64 (assembly GCF_022690745.1). Taxonomy (NCBI): domain Bacteria; kingdom Pseudomonadati; phylum Myxococcota; class Myxococcia; order Myxococcales; family Anaeromyxobacteraceae; genus Anaeromyxobacter; species Anaeromyxobacter sp. SG64. The sequence goes on from NZ_JALCZB010000033.1 coordinate 15,485, forward strand.
CACTAGCGCCGGAGCCCGTTGCTGTAAGATGTGCCGCGCCGCGCCGTGGCGCGTGTCCCAGGTGACACGCCGGCGCGTAACCGGGCGAGCGCACAGGGGAAGAGATTCCGGAGGGCGGCTTGCATTCCGGTGTGGTGAGATGAAGCTCTCGGCAGTCATCCAGGGAACGGGCGCGCGAGGCGAGGTGGCTGGCGATCCCGAGATCGCCCGCGTCACGGGGGACTCTCGCGAGGTCGTCCCGGGCGCGGTGTTCTTCGCCCTCCCCGGGGCGGTGCACGACGGCCACGACTTCGCCGCGCAGGCGGCGGAACGCGGGGCGGTGGCCGTCGTCGCCGAGCGGAAGATCGCGTGCGCTCCGGCCACGCTCCTCCTCGCCCCGTCGTCGCGCCGCGCGATGGCCATCGCCGCCGCGAACTTCCACGGCCGGCCCGCCGACGCGCTCCGCGTGGCGGGCGTCACCGGCACGAACGGCAAGACGACGATCACCTACCTCGTCGAGGCCTGCGCGCGCGCGGCGGACCTGCCCATCGGCCTGCTCGGCACCGTCACGCAGCGCTTCCCCGGCGTCGAGCGGACGGCGACGCACACGACCCCCGAGTCGACGGCCATCCAGGCGGTGCTCGCGGAGATGCGCGACGCCGGCGCGCGGGCGGTGGTGCTCGAGGTCTCCTCGCACGCGCTCGCGCAGGAGCGGGTCGCCGGCATGCGCTTCGCCGCCGCCGGCTTCACGAACCTCACCCGCGATCACCTCGACTACCACGGCGACATGGAGGCGTACTTCGCCGCCAAGCGCCGGCTCTTCACGGAGCACCTCGCACCCGACGGCGTGGCCGTGGTGAACGCGCGCGATCCGTACGGCGCCCGGCTCGCAGACCAGCTCGGCCCCGGGCGTCGCGTCTGGCGCTACGGCACCCGCGCCGAGGACGCCCTCCGCGCCGAGGGCGTCGCCCTGGGGCTCGCCGGCATCGCGGCGACCTTCGTGACGCCGAAGGGGGAGATCGCGATCCGCTCCCCGCTCGTCGGCGCGCACAACCTCGAGAACCTCCTCTGCGCGGCCGGGCTCGCGCTCGCCCTCGGCATCCCGCCGGAGGCGATCGCGCGCGGGCTCTCCGCCTCCCCCGGCGCCCCCGGACGGCTCGAGCGGATCGACGGCCGCGGCATCTCGGCGTTCGTGGACTACGCCCACACCGACGACGCGCTCGCGCGCGCCCTCGAGGCGCTCCGCGCCACCGGACCCCGCCGGCTCCTCTGCGTCTTCGGCTGCGGCGGCGACCGCGATCGCGGCAAGCGCCCGCTCATGGGCGAGGTCGCCGCCCGCGGGGCCGATCTCGTCGTCGTCACGAGCGACAACCCGCGCACCGAGGCGCCGGACGCGATCATCTCGGACGTGCTGCCCGGCCTCGAGCGGGCGGGCGCGCCGCGGCTCACGACCGCGGCGGCGCAGGGCGGCGGGCGCGGCTTCCTCGTCGAGCCGGAGCGCCGCGCGGCGATCGCGCTCGCCCTGTCCCTCGCGCGCGCGGGCGACGCCGTGCTCATCGCCGGCAAGGGGCACGAGGACTACCAGATCGTCGGCACGACGAAGCACCCCTTCTCCGACCGCGAGGAGGCCCAGAGGGCCCTCCGCACCGCATGATGGCGACGCAATGACCGTCCCCCACTTCTCCTCCGACGAGCTCGCCGCCGCGACCGGCGGGCGCTGGATCGGCGCCCCGCCCGCGGAGGTCGCCGGCGTCTCGACCGACACCCGCACGCTCGCGCCGGGCGCGCTGTTCGTCGCCCTCGTGGGCGAGCGCTTCGACGCGCACGCCTACCTCGCCGAGGCGGCCGCGAAGGGCGCCGTCGCCGCGGTCGTGGCCGACGGCCGCGCGCCGGCCGGGGCGCCGCTGCCGCTCCTCTCGGTCCCGGACACCCTCCCCGCGCTCGGCGCCATCGCGCGCCACCACCGCCGCCGGTTCCAGATCCCCGTCGTCGGCGTCACCGGCTCGAACGGCAAGACCACGACCCGCGAGATGATCGCGGCGATCCTGGCGACGCGCGGCCCCGCCCTGAAGACCGAGGGCAACCTCAACAACGAGGTGGGCGTCCCGCTGACGCTCCTCGGCCTCGGGCCGGAGCACCGCTCGGCAGTCGTCGAGATGGGGATGAGCCACCCCGGGGAGATCACGCGCCTCGCCGCCATCGCCGAGCCGTACGTGGGGGTCGTGACGCTCGCCGCGCCCGCCCACCTCGAGGGGCTCGGCACCCTGGACGCGGTCGCCGACGCGAAGGCCGAGCTGTACCGGGGGCTGCCGGAGACCGGCATCGTCATCGCCAACGCGGACGATCCCCGCATGCTGCGGCGCGCCCAGGCGAGCGGCCACCGGATGCTCACCTTCGCCGCGGCGGCGGGCCGGCGCGGCGACGTCGTCGTGCTCGAGATCGCCTCGCAGGGGGACGACGGGCTCCGCTTCGTGCTCGGCATCGGCAACCGCGAGGTGGAGGTGCACATCCCGGCGCTGGTGGGCGCGCACAACGCCGCGAACGCGGCGGCGGCCGCGGCGACCGGCGTCGCCCTCGGCTGCAGCGATCGCGAGATCGCGCAGGGGCTCGCGGCGGTCCGCCCGGTGGGGCGCCGCCTGCGCCTCGACCGGCTCGCCTCGGGCCTCCGGCTCGTCGACGACTGCTACAACGCGAACCCCTCCTCGATGTCCGCGGCGCTCCGCACGCTCGTCGATCTCGCGCGGCCCGACGCCCGGCCGGTGGCGGTGCTCGGCGACATGCTCGAGCTCGGCGCGTTCGAGGAGGAGGCCCACCGCGCCCTCGGCGCGGAGGCCGCCCGCGCGGGCGTCTCCCTCCTCGCCGCGTTCGGGCCGAGGGCCCGCGCCACCGCCGAGGCGGCGCGCGCCGCCGGCCTCGAGACCTTCCACACCGACGACATGGACGCGCTCGTCCGCTGGGCCCGGGCCGCGATCGCGCCGTCGAACGACGTCCTCCTCGTCAAGGGCAGCCGCGGCATGAAGCTCGAGCGGCTCGTCGAGGCCCTCCGCTAGATGCTCTACCACCTCCTCTACCCGCTCTCCGGGCAGTTCGGGCTCTTCAACGTCCTGCGCTACCCGTCGTTCCGCATCGTGGCGGCGGGCCTCGTCGCGCTCCTCATCGGGCTCCTCTTCGGGCCGCTGTTCATCGAGCGGATGCGCGTGCTCCAGTACGGGCACACGAACGTCCGCGAGGACACGCCGGAGCGGCACAAGAAGAAGGCCGGCACGCCGTCGATGGGCGGCGCGCTCATCCTCTTCGCCGTCACCGTGTCGACGCTGCTCTTCGCCGACCTCGCGAACCGGCTCGTCTGGGCGGCGCTCCTCGTGACGCTCGGCTACGGCGCCATCGGCTTCTGGGACGACTGGCTCAAGATCTCCAAGAAGAACTCGAAGGGGCTCGCCGGGAAGAAGAAGCTCCTCCTCCAGGTGCTCGTGGTGCTCGTCGTCTACTACGGGTTCCTCACCGACGGGCAGCTCCGCCGGGTGGACGGGTTCCCGTTCGTCACGGTGGGCAGCCTCGTCGACCTGCACCTCACGCTGCCGTTCGTGCCGACGCACCTCTTCGCGCCGTCGCTCGGCGCGCTCTACCTGCCGTTCATGATCTTCGTCGTGGTCGCCACGTCGAACGCGGTGAACCTCACCGACGGCCTCGACGGCCTGGCCATCGGCCCGACGATCGTCTCGTCGATGACGTTCCTCGCGCTCTCGTACGTCGCGGGCGCGACCATCGCGGGCTTCAGCCTCGCCGAGTACCTGCGCATCGCGTACATCCCGGGGGCCGAGGAGCTGGGCGTCTTCTGCTCGGCCATCTTCGGCGCCAGCATCGCCTTCCTCTGGTACAACACGTACCCTGCGTCGGTGTTCATGGGCGACGTCGGCTCGCTGGCGCTCGGCGGCGGCCTCGGCATGCTCGCCGTGCTCACCAAGAACGAGGTGGCGAGCGCGATCCTCCACGGCGTGTTCCTCGCCGAGACGGTCAGCGTCATCCTGCAGGTCTGGTCCTTCCGGACCACCGGCAAGCGCATCTTCCGCATGGCGCCCATCCACCACCACTACGAGCTCAAGGGCTGGGCGGAGCCGAAGATCATCGTGCGCTTCTGGATCATGTCGATCATGCTCGCCCTCGTGGCGCTCATGTCGCTCAAGCTGAGGTAGCGGCCTTGAGCACCCCCGATCTGAAGGGCAAGCGCGTCACCGTCGTCGGCCTCGCCAAGAGCGGCGTGGCGGCGGCGCGCCTCTGCGCGCGCGAGGGCGCGCGCGTCACCGTCACCGACCGGCGCGGCGAGGAGCACCTCTCCGCCCCGCTCGCCGCGCTCGCCGGCGCGAGCGTGCGCCGCGCGCTCGGCGGCCACGATCCCGCCGACTTCGAGCACGCCGACCTCGTCGTGGTCTCGCCCGGCGTCCCCATGGCGATCCCCGAGCTCCGCGCGGCCCGCGCGGCAGGCGTGCCCGTGTGGGGCGAGGCGGAGCTCGCCGCCCGCTTCCTCCCCGCGGTGCCGATCGTCGCGATCACCGGGACGAACGGGAAGAGCACGACGACCGCGCTCGCCGGCGCCCTCTTCGCGCGCCACCGGCGGACGTTCACCGGCGGGAACCTCGGCACCCCCCTCTGCGAGCACGTCCTCGAGGGCGGCGGCGCGGAGGTGGTCGTCCTCGAGCTCTCGTCCTTCCAGATCGAGGGGCTCCTCTCGCTCCGCCCGCGCGTGGCGGCCATCCTGAACGTCACCCCGGATCACCTCGACCGCTACCGCGACGTGGACGACTACGCCGCCGCGAAGGCGCGGCTCTTCGCGCTCCAGCAGGCGGACAACCACGCCGTCGCGAACGCCCGCGACCCGCGCGCGCTCGCCATGGCCGAGAGCTCGCGCGCCGCGCTGCACACCTTCGGCTTCGGCCCCCCCGCGCCCGACGGCGCGCGCGATCCGGGCGGCGAGCCGGGGGCGGGCGGCGCGACCGAGCTGTGGGTCCGGCGCGGCGGCGGCGCGCCCGAGCGGTTCCGCCTGGCCAACCGGGCGCTCCGCGGACGGCACAACCGCGAGAACGCGATGGCCGCCGTGCTCTCGGCGCGGCTCCTCGGCGTGCCGGGCGACGCGGTGCAGGCGGGGCTCGACGCGTTCCCCGGCCTGCCGCACCGGCTCGAGCTCGTCTCCGAGCGGGGCGGGGTGGAGTGGGTGAACGACTCGAAGGCGACCAACGTCGACTCCACCTACGTCGGCCTCTCCGCCTTCCCGGCCGGCGCGCCGCGCGTCGTGCTCGTCATGGGCGGCCGCGGCAAGGGAGCGCCGTACGCCCCCCTCCGTCCGCTCTTCCCCGGCCGCGTGAAGGCGCTCCTCACCGTCGGCGAGGACGCGCCCGCCGTCGAGCGCGAGCTCGGCGATCTCTGCCCCACCGAGCCCTGCGGCACGCTCGAGGCCGCGGTGCGTCGGGCGGCGGCCCTCGCCCGTCCGGGGGACGCGGTCCTCCTCTCTCCGGCCTGCGCGAGCTACGATCAGTTCCGCAGCTACGAGGAGCGTGGCGCCGCGTTCCGCCGCCACGTCGCGGAGCTCTCATGAGCCGAGCCGAGGACACGTCCGCGCCGCGCGCCGGGGCCCACATCGACGGGCTCCTCCTCGGCGCGCTGCTCGCGCTCACCGCGCTCGGCGCGGTGATGGTGTACTCGGCGAGCGCGATCCCGGCGTCACAGAGCGCGCGGCTCGGGCACGACGAGTTCTACTACCTGAAGCGGCAGCTCCTCGCGGCCGGGGTGGGCGTCGGGCTGCTCGTGGCCGCGCTCCGCCTCGGCGCCCGGAGGATCTCGGCGCTCGCCTACCCGCTCCTCGCCGTCACCTTCTTCACCCTCCTCCTCGTCCCGGTGCTCGGGAAGACCGCCGGCGGCGCGCAGCGCTGGATCCCGCTCGGCCCCCTGCAGTTCCAGCCCGCCGAGGCGGCGAAGGTGGCGCTCGTCCTCTACCTCGCGCGCTCGCTCGCGCGGAAGCAGGAGAAGGTCCGGATCTTCTCCATCGGGCTCCTCCCCCACCTCCTCGTGACGGGCGCGCTCGTCGCCCTCTGCCTGTGGCAGAGCGACATGGGGACGGGGGTCATCCTCTTCCTCGTCCTCTTCGCGATGCTCTTCGCGGCGGGCGCGCGCGTCTCCTACCTGCTCGGCGCGGGGCTGCTCGCCCTGCCCGTCGCCTGGCACCTCGTGAAGTCCACGCCCTACCGGTACGAGCGCGTCATGGCGTTCCTCGATCCGGAGCGCTACCGCTACGGGCCCGGGTTCCAGCTCTGGGAGTCGCTCCTCGGCACCGCGCACGGCGGCTGGCTCGGCCAGGGGCTCGGCCAGGGCAAGGGCAAGCTCTTCTACCTGCCGGCGGCGCACACGGACTTCATCGCGGCGGTGATCGCGGAGGAGACGGGGCTGCTCGGGATCCTGCTGCTCGTCTCGCTGTACGCGGTGGTGGTCTGGCGCGGCGTGCGCGCCGCGCTGCACGCGTCCGAGCCGTTCGGCTGCTACGCGGCGCTCGGCGTGACCTCGCTCGTCGGCGCGCAGGCGCTCGTGAACCTGGCGGTGGTGTTCGGCCTGTTGCCGACGAAGGGGCTCACCCTGCCCTTCGTCTCCTACGGCGGCTCCTCGCTCATGACGCTCCTCGGGGCGGCGGGCGTCCTGCTCACGGTGAGCGGCGAGCGCGGCGGGTTCTTGCGCCGCGCGCCCTCGGCGGTGATCGTGCGCCCGAGCGCCGAGCGGTCGCGGGCGGCCGGGGACGCACGGCTCGACACGGGTGTGGAAGGGACGACGTCATGAGGATGCTCATCGCCGGCGGCGGCACCGGGGGCCACGTCTTCCCCGGCATCGCCCTCGCGGAGGAGGTGGTCGGGCGCCACCCGGCGAACGACGTCGTCTTCGTCGGCACCGGGCGCGGGCTCGAGGCGAAGGTCGTCCCCGCGGCGGGGTTCCCGATCGAGCTCATCGACGTGAAGGGGCTGAAGGGCAAGGGGCTCCTCTCGCTCCTCGTGAACCTGCTCCTCATCCCGCGCGCGCTCCTCCAGTCCTACCGGATCCTGCGCAAGTGGCGGCCGGACGTGGTGATCGGGGTGGGCGGCTACGCGAGCGGGCCCGTGGTGCTCGTGGCCTCGCTGCTCAGGATCCCGACGGCGGTCCAGGAGCAGAACGCGATCGCCGGGTTCACCAACCGGGTGCTCGGGCGGTTCGTCGAGGCGGTCTTCACCGCCTTCCCGGAGGCCGCGCGGCACTTCCCCGGCCGCAAGGTGTACCAGCTCGGCAACCCCATCCGCCGCAAGCTCATGGAGAACTACATGCGGCCGGACGTCGAGCACGACCGGCTGCGGCTCCTCGTCTTCGGCGGATCGCAGGGCGCGCACGCGCTCAACATGCGCGTCGTCGAGGCGCTCCCGCACCTCGCCGACCTGCGCGACGGGCTCCGCGTCACCCACCAGACCGGCGCGCGCGACCGCGAGCAGGTCGAGAAGGGCTACCGCGCCTGCGGGTTCGAGCCGGACGTGCGAGAGTTCATCCACGACATGAGCGCGGCGTACGCCGGGGCCGACCTCGTCGTGTGCCGCGCCGGCGCGACCACGCTCGCCGAGCTCACCGTCTGCAAGAAGCCGTCGATCCTGGTCCCCTTCCCCGCCGCCGCCGACAACCACCAGGTGCTGAACGCGCGCAGCCTCGTGGACGCGGGCGCGGCGGTCATGATCGAGGAGCGCGACCTCACCGGCGAGCTGCTCGCCGCGGAGATCCGCTCCGTCCTCACCCACCCCGAGCGGCGCGAGCGGATGGTGCGCGCCGCGGGGCGGCTCGGCAGCCCGCAGGCGGCGAAGGAGATCGGCGACGTGTGCGCCGAGCTCGTGCGCCGCCGCTGGGGCTCCCCCGCCGGCCAGGAGCGCGCCCCCGGCCACGGCCCCGTCCGCCCACCCGACCTCGCCTGACCGCCCGGACCCCCACGCGATGAGCCTCTTCCGTTCCAGACCCGCCAAGATCCACTTCGTCGGCATCGGCGGCATCGGCATGAGCGGCATCGCCGAGGTGCTGCTGAACCTCGGCTACGCCGTCTCCGGCTCCGACCTGAAGGAGTCGGAGATCACCCGCCGCCTCGCCGGCCTCGGCGGCCGGATCGAGCGGGGCCACGCGGCGCAGCACGTCGAGCAGGTCGACGTGGTCGTCACCTCCTCGGCGGTCCGCCGGGACAACCCGGAGGTCGTCGAGGCGCGCCGCCGCAAGATCCCGATCATCCCCCGCGCGGAGATGCTCGCCGAGCTCATGCGGCTCAAGTACGGGGTGGCCATCGCCGGCTCGCACGGGAAGACCACGACCACCTCGCTCGCGGCGCACCTCCTCGCCCACGCGGGCCTCGACCCGACGGCGGTGGTGGGCGGCAAGGTGAACACCTTCGGCTCGAACGCGAAGCTCGGCCGGGGTGACTACATGGTCGTCGAGGCGGACGAGTCGGACGGCTCGTTCCTCCACATCCCGCCGACCATCGCGATCGTCACGAACATCGACCCGGAGCACCTCGATCACTGGAAGACCGAGGAGGCGCTGCGGCGGGGCTTCCTCGACTTCGTGAACCGCGTCCCGTTCTACGGCCGCGCGATCCTGTGCATCGACCACCCCACCGTGCAGTCGCTCCTGCCCGAGGTGGAGAGCCGCTACGTCACCTACGGCGAGGGCCACCAGGCCGACTACCGCGCCGAGGCGATCGAGGTCTCCGGCCACGCGGTCCGCTTCGACGCCTTCCGGCGCGAGGAGCCGCTGGGCCGCTTCGAGGTGAAGCTCGTCGGGCGCCACAACGCGCTCAACGCCCTCGCGGTCGTGGCGCTCGCCGACGAGATGGGCGTGCCGCCCGACGTCACCCGCGCGGCGCTCGCCTCGTTCGGCGGCGTGCAGCGCCGCTTCACGGTGCGCGGGGAGGCGGGCGGCGTGACGGTGGTCGACGACTACGGCCACCACCCGGCGGAGGTGAAGGCGACCCTGCTCGGCGCGCGCGAGGCCTTCCGCCGGCGGGTGGTGTGCCTGTTCCAGCCGCACCGCTACACGCGCACGCGCGACCTGCTCCCGGAGTTCGCGACCGCCTTCAACGACGCGGACGTGCTCGTCCTCACCGACATCTACGCCGCCGGCGAGGAGCCCATCCCCGGCGCGACCTCCGAGGCGCTCGCCGAGGCGATCCGCGCCTGCGGCCACCGCGACGTCTCGCTCGCGCCCCGCGCCGAGCTCGCCCGCGCGGCGCGCGCGCGGGTGCGGCCCGGCGACATCGTCCTCACCCTCGGCGCGGGCGACATCACCGCGGTCGGCCCCGAGCTGCTCGGGCTGCTCGAGGGCTAGCGTGCCGGGCGCGGTCTTCGGGGCGGGCGCCGCCGACTGGCGCGCGGAGCTCGCGCGGCGGGTGCGCGGGGAGCTCGTGCGCGACGCGCCCCTCGCGCCGCGCACGGCCGTGCGGGTCGGCGGTCCGGCCGACCTCCTCGTCCGCCCGGAGGATCCCGACGCGCTCGCGGCGCTGCTCCGCGCGGTCCGCGAGCTCGGGGTGCCGCTCACGATCCTGGGCGGCGGCGCGAACACCCTCGTCGCCGACGCGGGCGTGCGCGGCGTCGTCCTCCGGCTGCCGCAGGGGTTCGGGGAGGAGCGCCGGGAGGGCTCCCGGCTCGTGCTCGGCGCCGGCGCGCCCACCACCCGGCTGTGGATCCAGGCCCACGCAGCGGGCCTCGTCGGGGTGGAGTTCGTGGCGGGCATCCCCGGCACGCTCGGCGGCGCGGTGGCGATGAACGCCGGGACGACCCTCGGCGAGATGAAGGACGTCGTCACCGAGGTCGAGCTCGCGACCGCCGACGGCGCGGGGTTCGTCCCCGCCGCGGCGCTCGGCTTCGCCTACCGCACCTGCCTCCTCCCCGCGGGCGCCGTCGTCACGCGGCTCGCGGTGACCCTGCGGCCGGGCGACGTGGCCGAGAGCGCGCGCGTCATGCAGGAGGACCGCGATCGGCGCCGGCGGACGCAGCCGCTCGACCGTCCCACCTTCGGCTCGACGTTCACGAACCCCCCGGGCGACTTCGCCGGCCGGCTCATCGAGGCCGTCGGCCTCAAGGGGTACCGTGTCGGGAACGCCACGTGGTCGGACGTCCACGCGAACTTCATCTCGAACCTCGGCGGGGCCACCGCGCGCGACGTCCTCGCGCTCATGGCGCTCGCGCGGCGCAAGGTGAAGGAGCGGTTCGGCCTCGCGCTCGAGACCGAGGTCCGGCTCGTGGGCGAGTTCCTTGCAGAGGAGCTCGAGGCGCTGCGCGGGGAGTGAGCCGCGGAATGGTGAGCGAGGTCGCGGTAGGGTTCGAGGTCGCTGTCTGAGGATCGGGAGACGGACAATGGGCAAGTGGACGGGCAAGAAGGTCGCGGTGCTGTACGGCGGTCGCTCCTCGGAGCGCGAGGTCTCGCTCCGCACCGGCGCCGCCTGCGCCGACGCGCTCCGCACGAAGGGCCACGACGTCACGCTCGTGGACGTGGACACCGAGCTCGCCGCGCGGCTGCGCGAGCTCCGGATCGACGTCGCGTTCGTCGCGCTGCACGGCCGCTGGGGCGAGGACGGCTGCGTGCAGGGGCTCCTCGAGTGCATGGAGATCCCGTACACCGGCTCCGGCGTCACCGCGTCCGCGATGGGCATGGACAAGACGGTCTCGAAGGCGATCTTCAAGGCGCTCGGCCTCGACGTCATCGAGTACCGCGCGTTCCCGCCCGGGCGCGCCGCCGAGATCCGCGCCTCGGACCTCCCCTTCGGCGTGCCCTGCGTCGTGAAGCCCGCCGGCGAGGGCTCCTCGGTGGGCGTGCAGATCGTGAAGGACGCGGCCCGGCTCGCCGACGCGTGCCGCGAGGCGGCCCGCTACAAGGGCGACGTCATCGTCGAGCGCTACGTGAAGGGCACCGAGGTGAACGTGGCCGTGCTCGAGGGCAAGGCGCTCGGCGCGATCGAGATCGCCCCCGCGAACGAGTTCTACGACTACGCCGCCAAGTACACCGCCGGGACCACCAAGTACTACTACCCGGCCCGCATCCCCGAGGCGCACGTGGCGCGCGTGATGGCCGCCGCGGAGGTCGCGCACCGCGGGCTCGGCTGCAGCGGGGTGAGCCGCGTGGACTTCATCGTGGCGCCCGACGGCACGCCGTTCATCCTCGAGGTGAACACCCTCCCCGGCATGACGGCGACCTCTCTCGTGCCGAAGATCGCCGCCGGCCTGGGGCTCGCCTTCCCCGATCTGTGCGAGCGCATCCTCGACGGCGCCGCGCTCAAGGCGTAGGCCGCGCCGCCGGCCCCTCCGCCCGCAGCAGCGCCGGGACCTCGAAGCGCCACACGTAGCCGACCCGCAGCTCGAGCGGCGGGGCGTCCGCGGTGACCCCGGCGTTCAGCGCCGCCCTGAGCTCGCCGCCGCGCACCGGCACGATCGCTCCGAGCCCGAGCACGCTCGGGCGATCGGCGAACCGCCACCCGGCGTACCCGCGCCACTCGAGCTCGACCGCCGCGCCCGACGGGCCGCTCGCGCGCAGGGTCCCGCCGTAGGCGAACGCGTCGTCCTGCCGGTTCTGCGCGAACTGCCAGGAGACGAAGCCGACCCGCCCGAGCGCGCGCAGGCGCGCCGCGCCGAGCGCGCCGACGTCCTTGCCCGCGAGGAGGTCGATCGCGTAGCCCGGCGCGTTCGTGAACCGGCGCGAGGCGAGCCCCTTGCCCGTGGCCGACTTCACGCTGAGCCGGAGGCCGATCGCGGGCGCCGCGCGCTCCCGGAGGAGGAGGAAGCGTGCGCCGAACCGGGCGTCTCCCGGGGTGCCGTCCGCACGGTAGCGCGCTCCGAGCCGGTGCTGCGTCGCCGTGGAGGTGCGCCAGATCTCGATGGGCGTCCCGTCCACCTCCAGCGCGGCGGTCTCGCGGAACGGAAACAGCAGCCGGAGGTAGGGGGTGGCGGCGTGATCCCGGAGCGCGAGGCCGGAGACCTGTGCCGCGGCGGACAGCTCCACCTCCACGCGCGTCCCGATCACGGGGTCGACGTTGGGCAGGACCGGGAGCGCGTTGTAGCCCATCATGCCGGGGACGAGCGGCCAGTCGGGCGAGCCGGGCCACGCCGCGGTCGCAGCGGCGGCGAGGGACGCGAGCAGCAGGGACGCGCTCAGCACGTTGGCTGACGCTAGGTGCGGGCGCTGCCCGCGCGCGACTCCCCGGTCGCGCCGGACGCGCCGCGTCGGCCCATCGACCGCGGGCGCAGCCCGCGCGCCCTTCCCCCGATGGTGTCGCGCGCGACGCGCATGCATGCGAGACTGCGCCGCCGCGCCCGGGACGCGGGCGCGCGACGCAAGGAGAATGCCCGATGCGCACCCCCACACCCTCGCCCTCGTCGCCCTGCTCGGCGCCCTCGCCGGCCTCGCCGCCTGCGATCGCCGCCCCGGACCCGGTGAGCCGGTGAGGATCACGGTGACGAAGCGCGGCTTCGAGCCCTGGAAGGTGCAGGCGAGGAAGGACGTCCCCCTCACCCTCGTGGTCACGCGCACCACCGACGAGACCTGCGCGAAGGAGCTCGTGCTCCCCGAGCTCGGCATCCACCAGCCGCTGCCGCTGAACGAGCCGGTCACCGTCTCCTTCACGCCGGCGCGCGCCGGCGAGCTCAGGTACGCCTGCGCGATGAACATGTTCCAGGGCGTCATCGAGGTGCGGTGACGCCGGCGTGCGCCGCGCCGCGCTCCGGGTATACCTCTCTGCCGCTCTCCGAAGGTCCCCTTGCGCACGCTCCTCTACGTCCTCTCCATCATCGCGGTGAACGCGGCCTTCGTCGTGTTCCCGCCCGTCCGGCCGCCCTGGGGCGGCGTGTTCTCGTTCGCGACGCTGCTCGTGGGCGCGACGTTCATCCTGCGCGACTACGCCCAGCAGGAGATCGGCGGCAAGGTGTGGCTCGCCTCGCTCGCGGGCGCGCTCATCACCGCCGCGTTCAACCCGCGGCTCGCGCTCGTGTCCGGCGGCGCCTTCTTCGCGGCCGAGCTCCTCGACCAGCTCGTGTTCACGAAGGTGCGCGGCTCGTTCCGCGCGCGCGTGCTCTGGTCGCAGCTCGCCGGCGTGGCGCTCGACACTGGCGCGTTCCTCGTGGGGATCGCCTTCGCCCTCGGCATCCCCTGGAGCTGGGCGAGCTACCTGACCATGAGCGCCGGGAAGCTCGCGGCGCTGTCGTACCTCGCCGTCGCCCGCCGGCGCCCGGCGCCGCCGCGGGGCGCGCTCGCCTGACCGGGAGCGCGCTCGGCTCAGCGCTTCGGCGCGAGCGCCTCGAGGCGCCGGATCCACTCGTCCGAGAGGCCGCGCGCGCGGGCGCCGCGAAGCAGCACCTCCAGGTAGGCGGGTGACGGCGGCGCGTCACTCGCCAGGCGGCGCGAGTTGGTGGCGCGGTAGGCGATGGCGGGGACGTGCGGGCCGCCGTCGACCGGCGAGAGCTCCACCTCGAACGCCTCGTACAGCCCTGAGACCGCCCCCTCCCTGTGATCGGCGAGGCCGCGCGACGCGCCGGGCATGGGCAGCGCGATCCCCTCGACGACGTCGCCCGGAGAGCGGGCGAGGTTCGCCACCGCGCCTCCCCACGCGCGGGAGAGCACGTCGAACGCGAGGCGGTAGCCGACGAGCCGCACGCGCCGGGCGCCCTCGAACGACGGCGCCGCGTAGCCGTGCTCCTGGGCCCACGCGGCGAACGCCTCGCCGTCGAGCGACGAGCCGTACACGAACCAGACGAAGTCCGGCCCCGCGGTCGCCTCGTGCGCCTTGCCGAAGAGGGGGAGCTTCATGCAGTCGGCGATCTACCGCGGAACGTCGCGGGGCGCTCGTGCCCGGGAGAGGCGCGCGCCGCGCGGCGGCTTCCACGTGCGCCGGCACCCCACCTCGCCATCCATCGTGACGCCTCCGTTCTCCGGAGGGCGACGATCGCCCAGACGGCCCTTCACGGCGAGTACCCGTGCGGAGCGTGAAAGCCCATCGGCCGAACCGCGGACCCTCGGGCGGCGGCGACTGCGCTACGGCGCCCGGCCGCTCTCGCCCCGCTCGAGCCGCTCCCTGAGATCGCGCACGCCCTGGCGGTCGTCGGACCAGAGGAGCCCGAGGTGGATCGTGCGGGGCGGCACCCCGTCGTCGTCCGCGACGTCGTAGAGCGCCTTGAGCCGCCAGCGCTCCTGCTCGCAGGCCTTCTTGATCTCGAACCGCACCTCGTGGCCGGTGCGCCGCAGCGCCTCGAGCGCGGCGGCGGCTTCGTCGGGGAGGAACACGGGGGGATGAGAGCACGGAGTGACCGGCGGGCCAAGGGCGCGGGGCAGCCTCCGCTTCCCGCGGCGCGCCCTCCCGAGCGCTCGCTCGCAGCTCGCGACGGCGCCCCGGCCGCGAGCTCGCGACCGGGGCGCCGGGGTGCCGCCGAGATGATCAGTAGCTCGTGACTTCCGTCCCCCGGGTGAACTCCCGCGTCACGCCGGAAGCCGGCGTGACGAAGTCCGGCCGCATCATCTCGTTGTCCTCGTGGTCGATGATGTGGCAGTGCCAGACGTAGTTGTACGTATCGTCGCCCGATGGGTCGAACGCGAACCTCGCCGCCGCGGTGGTGGCCGTGTCGGTGGGCCCCCACCGCACGAGGATGCGCGTCACCATCCCGGGCGGCGCCTGGACGGTGTCCTTCCAGCCGCGCTCGTAGGTGACCGCGGGCAGCACCGGCCCCTGCAGGTAGGGCGTGACGTCGGGGTTTCCGCCCACGACCGGGACGCCCGTCCGGACCGGGTAATCGCGGCGCAGGGCGGTCGCGATCTTCTCCGAGGTGTCCTGCGGCGTGTCCTTCGTCCCGTACGCGAGCGGCGGGCCGTAGCCCGGACAGTAGGTCGTGCCCATGGGGTCGACGGGCGTGCAGCCCTTCGGGAAGGCCAGGGCGTACGCGGCCGCGTACTTCGCGGCGTCGAACCTCTGCCGGCTGAGGATCTGGAACTGCACGAGGTGGAGGTGGATCGGGTGCGCGTCGGCGGTCGTGTTCACGATCTCCCAGACCTCGACGTCGCCCTCCACCGGGACCTCGGAGTAGGCGAGGTCGTCACCGTCCCGAGGCGTGAAGTCCGTCCTCGGCTCGCCCATCGCCGCGACGCCGGTCCACTTCGTGTTGTTGACGAGGATCTCGAGCGGGCCACCCGGATACGCGGTGAGCGCGCCGTTGATGGGGTTCACCGCGGTCATCGGCATGCCCATCACCTCGTTGAGCGTGAGCTGCCGGACGAGATCGGGGGCGACGCTCGGCGTCACCGCGCCGGGCTGGACGAGCCGCTGCATGGGCTGCTTGCGGACGATCGCGCCGGGCGCGGCCGGATCGTAGGGGGTTCCCTGCTCCGCCGGGCCGATCTGGAGCTGGAGGATCTGGCCGGTAGTGGAGCCGTGGGGGGGGGGGGTGGGGGGGGGGGGGGGGGGGGGGGGGGGGGGGCCCGGGGGTGGGGGGGCCCGCGCCGTGTTCCGCAGCAGCAGGGTCTGGCCGGCGTAGTTCGTGAAGTCGACGATGATCTCGTACCGCTCGCCCGGCATGATCACGAGCTTCTGCGGGATCGTCTTCGTCCCGCTGGGATCGATCTTCGCGGGCGCGTCGAGGTAGCCGCCGTCGGTCCCGATCACCCACAGCGCCGGGCCGTTCACCTTCGTCTTCGGGTTCGTGAGGAAGAGCTCGTAGGTGCGCGCGTTCGAGCCGTTCACGAAGAGGAAGCGGTGCCGCTTCGCCGGGATCGTGAGGCGCGGCCACACCTTCCCGTTCACCGCGATCGCGTCGCCGAGGAACTCCGGGTTCCAGTACGGGTGCTCGGGGTTGAGCGCCCAGCCCGGGCTCGGCGCGGTGAAGCCGCCGTTCAGGCCTGCGGTGAACCAGAGCTCACCGTTCGTGTAGAACCTCCGGTCCTGGATGATGATGGGGATCGTCTCCTCGACGGCCGGCAGGAAGTCCGCGAGCTTCGCCGGATCGTCCTTCAGCGGGTACGCGCCGGCGAGCCCCGCGTAGACGTTGAGACGCGTCGCGCCGAGCGTGTGATCGTGGAACCAGAGCGGCGCGGCCTCCTGGACGTTGGGGTACGTGTAGACGGCCTTGCCCGGCGCGGCGTCCTCGGGCCCTTCGTAACCCTTGGTGTAGTACTTCGGGCCGAACCGCGAGTCCTCGCCCAGGTCCGGGGTGAACCACGAGTCCGGGGAGCCGTCGACCTCGGCCGGCACCTCGCCGCCGTGGAGGTGCGCCACCGCCGGGATCGGTCCGTCGTAGTCGAAGGCGCACGGATCCCCGGGGGGCGGGTACATGACGAAGGCGCCGTTCGCGTCCGTCCACTCGTTCATCGCGGCCTTCATCATGCAGCCGAGGCTGAGGGGATCCGCCCAGTGCAGCGTCTGGTCTGTGCTCGTCCGGTACGCGTCGAGCTTCGTGGTGGCGACCGTGCCGAGCTCGTTCACGTACGTGATCTCGGTCGGGATGCCGCGCTGCGCGACGACGACGGGACCGAGGTACGTGTCGAGAGTCTCGCCCGACGTCGGACAGCCTCCGGCCCGGTACGCCCACGTCGTCGTGGGGCCGTAGAGCTTCCCCGGCAGCATCTGCGCCTTCACCTCGCACATGTGCAGCGAGAGCTTCCCGGGCGTCCTCGTAGCGGAGTCGTACCCGTAGTGCGTGTCGATGGTCCAGGGCGGCGTGTCCGCGGCCTGCCCGCCCTGGAGGTTGATCCGCGGTAGCTCCTCCATCCACTTCGGGATGGCGCTACCGGCCAGCACCGTCGGCGGCACTTGACCCGCTCCAGCGCTCGCCCACCCCGCCGCCAGCAACGCCGCCACACCGCGCAGCCACCTGCCCGTCCGCCTCGTCGTCTTCATGTTTCCCCCCCTGCCGACTCCCACGACGCTAGGTGCTCGTGTGGCACGACGTATGCCGCCCGAGGACGCTACGAGGAGACCCCTAGCCCAGGAGTCGAGGTACCGGCCGGGCGATGCACCAGGGCTTTCGCGGGCGTTTGGAGAATCGGTCGATCGAGGTCCGCTCGAAGAGGGGCACCGCCGAGCGGTAGAGCGACCCACGAGAGCACGAGCGCCGGCAGGGGCGAAAGAAGGGGACGGCGGCAGGTGGAGGTGGCGGCGGGCGTGTGCCCGAAGATCGGTCAGTTCACTGTGGGTGACCTCGACCTCGACCTCGACCGTCATGCCCCACACCGGCTCGGCCCTCCCCCGCATCGAGGCCGGCCAACCCGCTGATCGGACTCGCCCCTGGGTCGCGTGTAGGTCGAAAACTTGCGGCCCCCCGGCCCTCTGCCATCCTCCAACATCGGGCGATACCGCCCGGAAGCGCGGCGGCCGTGTGCGGCGGCCCCGTGACCGGGCGCTGGGGAGCGGCGGTGGCGCGGGGTCCGAACCGGCGGCGCGTGGACAGGGTTCCGGGGGAGCGGCGGCGCAAGGCCGCGGCGGCCCTCCGCTTCGCGTTCCCGTTCGCCGTGCTCGCCCTCTGCCTGGCCGGCGCCGGGTTCGGCGTCTGGCGCGTGGCGGTGGTGGGCAGCCTGCTGCGCATCGACGAGATCCGCTTCGAGGGCCTCTCGCGCGCGACCGCGCAGGAGCTGCTCGAGCTCTCTCCGGTGGCGGTGGGGGACCACCTGCTCGCGGTCGATCCCGACGCGGTGGCGGCGGCGCTGCGGCGGCACCCGTGGATCGCCTCGGTGGAGGTCCGCCGGCGGTTTCCCGCGGCGCTCGAGGTGGCGGTGGTGGAGCGGCGCGCGCGCGCCCTCGTCGATCTGGGCGCGCTCTACCTCGTCGACGAGCGGGGCGAGGTCTTCAAGCGGGCGACGCCCGGAGACGGGCTGGACCTGCCGGTGGTGACGGGCATCGGGCGCGAGGAGTGGGTCGAGCACCGGGACGACGTCGAGCCGCGCCTCGCGGGTGCGCTCGCGCTCGTCGACCGCTGGACGGAGCGCGGCCTCGACAGGCGCGCGCCCATCTCCGAGATCCACCTCGACGCGGATTACGGGACGACGCTCTGGGCCGGCGAAGAGGGCGTCGAGATCCGGCTGGGACAGGGGGAGCTTCCCGAGAAGCTCTGGCGACTGGAGCGCGTGCTCGCGGCGGTCGACGCCGAGGGGCAGCGCGCGGAAGTGCTGCATCTCGACAACCGGCGGCGCCCGGACTGGGTGGCCGTGCGGCTGTCGCGCGCGAAGGGCTCGCCTGAGCAGGCGAGCCCCTAGCGCGGGTCGAGCTTCGGCTCGCGGCGCGGCCGGTGGTCGGCGCGGCGCGAAGGTGGTGGCGGTGGTGGCGGTCCGAGAGGGCCGCAGGTTGGGCGAAGCGCGACGGCGCCAACTCGCCCGGAGGTGGTCAATGGCGAAAACCGGGGACATCCTCGTCGGCCTGGACATCGGCACGACGAAGATCTGCGCCATCGTCGGCGAGGTGACCGACGACGGCATCGACATCATCGGCATCGGCTCGCACCCGTCGAAGGGGCTGCGCAAGGGCGTGGTCGTCAACATCGACGCCACGGTCGCCTCGATCAAGCGCGCGATCGAGGAGGCGGAGCACATGGCGGGCTGCGAGATCAGCACCGTCTACACCGGGATCGCCGGCGGCCACATCAAGGCCTTCCCCTCGCACGGCGTG
Organism: Anaeromyxobacter sp. SG64; assembly: GCF_022690745.1. Taxonomy (NCBI): domain Bacteria; kingdom Pseudomonadati; phylum Myxococcota; class Myxococcia; order Myxococcales; family Anaeromyxobacteraceae; genus Anaeromyxobacter; species Anaeromyxobacter sp. SG64. The sequence goes on from NZ_JALCZB010000033.1 coordinate 34,125, forward strand.
GTGGCGGTGAAGGACAAGGAGGTCCGCCAGCAGGACGTCGACCGCGTCATCGACCAGGCGAAGGCGGTCGCGATCCCGCTCGACCGCGAGGTGATCCACGTCCTGCCGCAGGAGTACGTGGTCGACGACCAGGACGGCGTGAAGGAGCCGGTCGGGATGAGCGGCGTGCGCCTGGAGGCGAAGGCGCTCATCGTCACGGGCGCGGTCTCGTCCGCGCAGAACATCGTGAAGTGCGCGCAGCGCACCGGCCTCAACGTCGCCGACATCGTCCTGCAGCCGCTCGCGTCCTCGCTCGCGACCCTCTCCGACGACGAGAAGGAGCTCGGCGTCTGCCTCGTGGACATCGGCGGGGGCACGACCGACATCGCGGTCTTCCACAACGGCGCGATCCAGCACACCGCCGTCATCTCCCTCGGCGGCAACCACCTCACGAACGACGTGGCGGTCGGGCTCCGCACCCCGACGCACGAGGCCGAGCGGATCAAGAAGCAGTACGGCTGCGCGATGGGCTCGATGGTCGACAAGTCCGAGACCATCGAGGTGCCGAGCGTGGGCGGCGGCCAGCCCCGCGTCCTCTCCCGCCACATCCTCGCCGAGATCGTGGAGCCGCGGGTCGAGGAGATCTTCATGCTCGTCCAGCACGAGCTGCAGAAGTGCGGGATGGAGGAGATCCTCGCCTCGGGCATCGTCATCACCGGCGGCTCGACGCTCCTCGCCGGCATGACGGAGATGGCCGAGGAGGTGCTGGGCCTGCCGGTGCGCAAGGGGATGCCGCGCGGCATCGGCGGCCTGGTCGACGTGGTGAAGAGCCCGATGTACGCGACCGCGGTGGGCCTCGTGATCTACGGGGCCCAGCAGCAGGATCTCTCGCCGTACTTCAAGATCCGCGAGGAGAACGTGTACCGGAAGGTGAAGAACCGGATGAAGGAGTGGCTCGGGGAGATCTTCTAGCCCGCGGGGAGCCTGCCATGATCGAGTACACGGACAAGCAGGACGGCGCGCGAATCAAGGTGATCGGCGTCGGGGGCGGCGGCGGCAACGCGATCAACACGATGGTCGCGGGGCGCCTCGACGGCGTCGAGTTCATCGCCGCGAACACGGACGTGCAGGCGCTCGCGGCCAACAAGGCGAGCGTGAAGATCCAGCTGGGGCGGAGCGCGTCGCGCGGCCTCGGCGCGGGCGCCAACCCGGAGGTGGGACGCACCGCGGCGCTCGAGGAGCGCGATCAGATCGCGTCGGCCCTCGAGGGCGCCGACATGGTGTTCGTCACCGCCGGCATGGGCGGCGGCACCGGGACGGGCGGCGCCCCGGTCGTGGCCGACATCGCCAAGTCCACGGGCGCCCTCACCGTCGGCGTCGTGACGAAGCCGTTCCTCTTCGAGGGGAACAAGCGCCGCAAGCAGGCCGAGCAGGGGCTCGCCGAGCTCAAGGCGGCCGTCGACACGCTCATCGTCATCCCCAACCAGCGGCTGCTCTCGGTGGCGGGTGAGAACATGTCGCTCGCCGACGCGTTCAAGCGCGCCGACGAGGTGCTGCTCAACGCGGTGCAGGGCATCTCCGACCTCATCACCGTGCACGGCCTCGTGAACGTCGACTTCGCCGACGTGCGCACCATCATGAGCGAGCAGGGCCTCGCGCTCATGGGCACCGGCCGCGCCGGCGGCGACCGCCGCGCGGTGGAGGCGATGCAGGCCGCCATCAACTCGCCGCTCCTCGAGGACGTGACGCTCGACGGCGCCACGGGCCTGCTCGTGAACATCAGCGGCGGCCCCGACCTCACCCTGTTCGAGGTGAACGAGGCGGTGTCGATGGCGCAGGCCGCGGCGGACCCGGACGCGAACATCATCTTCGGCTCGGTGATCAACGACCACCTCGGCGACGAGGTGAAGATCACCGTCATCGCCACCGGGTTCCACCAGCGGGAGGTGAAGCCCACCGCCCGGCCCGCCACGCAGGTGCAGGTGCCCATCACCGCGCCGGTCGCGAAGGCGATGCCGCCGCCGCTGCCTCCCGAGGCGAAGAAGGATCCGATCCGCCTCGCCAGCCAGACCGTCCCCGCGACCGCGCCCGCCGTCGTGCGCACGCCGGTCTCGATCCGTCGCGAGCCCGCCATCTACAAGCCGCTCGACGAGGACCAGTACGACATCCCGGCGTTCCTGCGCCGCGGCGGGCGGGACTAATCGGCCGATCATGATTCGCGAACAGGCGAGCGAAGCGAGCCCGCCGGGGCGACGCCGCGGATGCGGCGAAGCCGCTCGCGGCGGCGCACGGGACCCGGCGAGCCGGGGTGGGGCCCCGACGAGCGTCGCTCGGCGGGGCGGGGGCGCAGCCCCAGTTCGAACATGGCTGAACGACAGTGTGATTCGCGTCACCGAAGGTGATCGCGAATCACGAACTGTCGTGTAGAGCGGCGCCGGCTCCCGGTGACGCCAGGAAGAGAGCGGCCGCCCCTCGGGGCGGCCGTTCTCTTTCGATCCGCGGGCGCCCCGGTCTGAACGTCCGATCACGGTTCGCGACGGGCGAGCGACGCGAGCCCGCCGGGGCGCAGCCCCCGTTCGAACATGGCTGAACGACAGCATGATTCGCGTCACCGAAGGTGAGCGCGACCACGAGCTGTCGTTCAGCGAAGGAGCCCCGTCACGTTCACGTCGACGCGGATCGTCGCGGTGATCTCGACGGTGGTGTTCGAGGCGGGCGGCGCGCCGGTCGCCTCGATGCCGAGCGTCGGGGACTGGCCGGTGAGGTACGGCTTCAGGTCGACGTCGCCGTGGACGTCGAGGTCGAGCGCGCGCGTCCCGGCCGGCAGCGCGCGGACGCCGTGCTTCTCGGCGACCACGACGGCGGGGAGGCCGTCCGCCCGCGCGCGCAGGACGAGGTCGTCGAGCCACGTCTCGAGGCTCGCGCCCTCCCGCACCTCGAGGTGCAGCCGGCGCAGGTGCGCGGAGTCGATGTCGTTCGGGTCGATGCCCTGCGCGCGGAGCGCCTCCTGCCCGCCGAGGTCGATCGGGGCGAATCCACCGATCGCCCCCGAGGGTCCGCCGCCGGGGGTGCCCGGGATGGTGAGCGTCGCGGAGCGCGTGAAGTCCACGTCGTCGAGGCGCCCACAGGCGGTCACGGCGAGCAGGAGCGCGAGCGTGGTCCTGGCCATGTCTCCAAGCTAGGGAGCGCAGATGAAGGGCGGCCCGGTCCTGCGGGGCCCGCCATCTCCGCGCGGGGCACCTTCGCCCCCACCCGGGAGGCAAGGGCGGCGGGCTACCCCGCGGGCTCGGCCGGCTCGGGCGGGACGGGCGCGTCCGGCAGGTCCGGCGCGGGGGCCCCCGCGAGCCCCAGCCGCTCCGCGATGGGGATCTGAGCGCGGATGACGAGCGCGACGACCTCGGGCAGCGGCGCCCCGATCTCCTCGGCGCCCCGCCGGATGTACTCGCGGTCCACCGAGCGTGCGAACGCCTTGTCCTTCATCTTCTTCACCACCGACTCGGGCGGCAGGTCGACGACGCTCCGCGACGGCCGCACGAGCGCGCAGGCGCCGACGAACCCGGTGAGCTCGTCCGCGGCCACGATGGCCCGCTCCATGGGCGTCTCGCGCGGCACGCCCGTGTAGAACGCGTGCGCCCCCACCGCCTTCACGATGGCCTCGGGCCAGCCCTGCGCGCGCAGGATCTCCATGCCGCGGAAGACGTGGTCCGCCTCGGTCGGCCAGCGCTCGTAGTCGAAGTCGTGCAGGAGGCCGACGACGCCCCAGGTCTCGAGCTCGCCCGGCTCGGTCACGCCGGCGCGCCGCGCGAGCGCCCGCATCGAGGCCTCGACGGCCAGCGCGTGCCGGCGCAGGGGCTGCGTCTTCGTGTACTCGCAGAGGAGCGACCAGGCGGCCGCGCGGGAGGGGACGATCATCCCGGCATGATAGCGGAGCCCCGGGCCGCGCACCCGCGCGCCGCGCGCCGCGCGCCGACGCGCGACGCCCTACCCGCGCGCGAGGCGCGGGACGAGGAAGCGCAGCGAGGCGTCGAACCGGTAGTTGATGCCCATGTGTCCGTCCTCGAACTCCTCGTGCACGACCTCGACGCCGCCCGCCCGCAGGGTCTCGACCACCATGCGGGCGCCCCAGCGCAGGTGGTACTCGTCGCGCGTCCCGCAGTCGACGAACACGCTCGCCAGCCGGCGGTAGGCCTCGAGCGCCCGCGGCGCGAAGCGGACGGGATCGTGCTCGAGCCAGCGCGCCCACACGTCCTCGCGGACGCGACCGGAGGGCAGCTCGAAGGGTAGCGCGAGGCCGAGCGGCGCGCGCGGGTCGGGGCCGTAGTGCGCCGCCATCGCGAGGACGTTCAGGACGGGGTGGTCGGCCCCGCCGAGCTTGGTCTCCGCCGCGCGCCGCTTCGCCTCCGCGAGCCACGCCGCCGCGTCGCCCGAGGCGGAGAGCGCCGCCGCCGCCTTCGGGAGGTCGGGGAGGTAGCAGTACTCGAAGTAGGCGTCCCCCGCGTGGCAGGCGAGGTGGGCGAACACGTCGGGCCGGTCGCGGCCCATGACGAGCGCGCCGTAGCCTCCCGAGCTCTTCCCGACGATCGCGCGCCCCTCCCGGCGCGGGAGGGTGCCGAGCGCGGCGTCGACGTGGGCGACCACGTCCTCCGCGACGTAGTCCTGGTAGCGGCCCACGGCGGGCGCGTTCGTCCACTGCGTCCCGCCGAGCGCGGTCATGCCGTCCGGGAACACCCCCACGACCGGCGGGATGGCGCCCGAGGCGACGAGCGCGTCGAGCCGCTCGGGCACCGTCGGCGCGAACACCGAGGTGTTCGACCACCCGCGCGCGCTCCCGGTGAAGCCGTGGAGGAAGTAGACCGCGGGCAGCGGCGCCGCACCGTGGCCGGGCGGCAGGTAGGCGAGCACGAGCCGCCGGTCCGGATCCCCGAGCGCGTTCCCGGCCAGCGCGCGCGACTCCACCTCGAGCTCGACGAGCTTCCCGTGCATGCCTTCCCTCCCTCGCGATCGCGGCCGAAGGGGTACTCCGCGCCCGCCCGTCCCGCAACCCGCGAACGAGGACGGCCGCCCCGAGAGGCGGCCGTCCGTTGACGCAGCGGCTTCGACGCTTCGATGATCGGGCGGCTACAGGTCGAAGCGGCCGCGGACGCCGAACTGAACCCACTCGTGGGCGTCCTTGTCGGTGATGTCGGCGCTCGCGGAGTTCCCCAGGCTGTCGGAGTACTTCATCTCGCCGTAGCGGCCGACGCTGAGCATCAGGTAGGGACCGACGGCGAACCGAGGAGAGGCGAAGTAGTCGCCGCCGAGCTGCAGGTTCAGGACCTCCCAGCCGGAGAACGTGAACTCGAGCTCCTCGCCGCCGCCCTCCGCCTTCACCCGGTTCCGCTCCCAGCCGGTGCCCACGCCCGCCCAGGGCTGGAACTGGCCGGTGGTCGAGAACGCGTAGGTCGCCTGCACGCCGAGCCGCAGCACGCCGCCGGAGCAGTCCACGCCGTCGAGGTCGCACACGTTCTGGTTCGTCCCGTCGAGATCCAGCGTCCCCTTCGACCAGCCGTAGGACGCGTAGCCGCCGAGGGCGAGCTGGGGGGTCACGCGGACCATCAGGTCGAGCTGCAGCGGGATCTGGCTCTTCGTGAAGTCGCTCAGGTCGACGCTGGAGCCCCCGGCGTCGCCGCCGACGTTGCCCATCGCCGGGGCGAAGCCGAGCCGGGCGCCGAGGGAGACCTGCGCGGACGCGGCGGCGGGGAGGAGGAGGGCCGCGATCGCGGCGAGGAGGGCGTGCTTGCGCATGGAGGTATTGACTCCCGGTTGGAGACCCGGGCGAGCCTGCCCTGCCCCGCGGCGGACCGCAAGGAAGGGGTTGTCGTACAGTGAACGTGGAGCGGGGGGCGACGGCGACGGGCGGCGACGGCCGCGCGGCCGCGCGTCCCTCGGGCGCGGGACGCGCGGTCAGCTGCCGCGCGCGAGCACCACGCTGCAGCGCGCGGCGAGCTCGGTGGTGCGCGCGAGGAGCGCCTGCGCCTCCTCGTAGAGGGCGGCGGCGTCCCCATCCGCGCCGGGATCCGGCAGCTCGCCGATCTTGTCGAGCAGGTCCGAGACGCGCAGGAGGTGCTGGTGGGCGAGGAGGAGATCGCGGCCGAGCCGCGCGCCCTGGCGCGTGAAGATGAGGCCGGTCTGGAAGAGCCGCCCGAGCGCGCCGCGGTTCACGTCGGTGACCGTGCGGCAGCGGGCCTGGAAGTCCCTGAGCCGCCGCGCCTCGCGCGCTCGCGCGAAGTCCACGATTCGTGAACGTCGGCGCTGCGGACGCGGGCGGGGGACCGGAGCCATCGTGCGGGGGAGGATCGTAGGCGGGGGGCGCGGGCGCGGTCAACGCCGCGCCTCGCTTGACACCCGCCCCGCCACCCGAACGCGGTCCGGCGTTTCCCGGGTGACTCGCCAATCACCCGAGCGCGGCGGCGACGAGCTCCTGCACCTTCGCGAGCGCCCGCTCGAGCCCGGCGGGGTCCGAGCCGCCCGCCTGCGCCAGGTCCGGCTTGCCGCCGCCGGAGCCCCCGACGAGCTTCGCCGCCTCCTTCACGAGGTCGCCCGCCTTGAGCTTCGCGGTGAGATCCTTCGTGACCGCGACCAGCAGGATCGCCTTGCCGTCCTGCTCCGCGCCGAGCGCGACGACGCCCTTGCCGATCCGATCGCGCAGCTTGTCCGCGAGCTCGCGCAGGCTCTTGCCGTCGCCCTGCACGCGCACGGCGAGGACCTTCGCGCCGCCGTTCACCTCGCGCGCCTGGGCCACGAGATCACCCGACTGCGCCGCGGCGATCTTGCCCTTCGCGTCGTCGAGGGCGCGCTCGAGCTCCTTCACGCGCCGCTGGCTCTGCTCGATCTTCTGCGCGACCTCGAAGGCGCCCGCCTTGAGGAGCGCCGCCGCGCGCCGGAGCTCGTCGGCCTCGCGCTGGGAGAGCTCGACCGCCTTCGGGCCCGTGTACGCCACGATGCGCCGCACGCCGGCGGCGATCGACTCCTCGCTCGCGATCTTGAAGAACGCGATGTCGCCGGCGCGGCGCACGTGAGTCCCGCCGCAGAGCTCCTTGGAGGGCCCGATGCGGACGACGCGGACGACGTCGCCGTACTTCTCGCCGAAGATCATCATCGCGCCGGACTGGCGCGCCTCCTCGAGCCTCAGCACCGAGGTGTCCGTCTCGGCGTTCTCGCGCACGAGCTCGTTCACCCGCCGCTCGACGGCGAAGAGCTCCTCGTCGGAGAGCGGCTGGAAGTGCGAGAAGTCGAAGCGCAGGTAGTCCGGCGCCACGATCGAGCCGGCCTGCTTCACGTGCTCCCCGAGCGTCTCGCGCAGCGCGAGCTGGAGGAGGTGCGTCGCCGAGTGGTTCGCGCGGATGAGGTCGCGGCGCCGATCGTCGACGGCGAGCTCCACGACGTCGCCCACCGCGAGCGCGCCCTCCTCGACCACGCCGGCGTGGACGACGAGCCCGGGGACGGGCCGGTGCGTGTCCTCCACCCGGACGCGCACGCCGGCCGCGGTGATGGTGCCCTGGTCGCCGACCTGGCCGCCCGACTCGCCGTAGAACGGTGTCGCGGCGGTCACGACCTCGACCCGGTCCCCCTTCGCCGCCCTCGCGACGCGCGCGCCGTTCGCGACGAGCGCCTTCACCTCGGCGCGCGCGCTGGGCGCCTCGTAGCCGAGGAAGCGGATCTCGCCGAGCTCGCCCGCGATCTGCTTGTGCAGATCGCCGGTGGCCTGCTCCCCCGAGCCCTTCCACTCGGAGCGGGCGCGCTGCTCGGCCATGTGCCGGTCGAAGCCCTGCTCGTCCACGTCGAAGCCGCGCTCCGCCGCGATGACGCGGGTCAGGTCGAGGGGGAAGCCGAAGGTGTCGTAGAGCTGGAACGCCACCTTGCCCTCGATGACCGGCCGCTGGCGCTCGGGCGGCGGCGTGGCGGGCTTGCCGAGGTGCGTCTCGGGCGCCGTGAGCTTGCGCATCTCGGCCTCGAGGATCGCGAGGCCCTTGTCGAGCGTGCGCCGGAACGACTCCTCCTCCTGCGCGGCCACCTTGGTGATGAAGGCGCGGTTCTCGCGCGTCTCCGGATACGCGTCGCCCATCTCCAGCATCACCGCCTCGCACACGTCCGCGAGGAACGGCTTCTCGAGGCCGAGCCGCTTCCCGTGGCGGATGGCGCGCCGCATGATGCGGCGGAGCACGTAGCCGCGCCCCTCGTTGGCGGGGAGCACGCCGTCGCCCACGAGGAAGGTCGTGGCGCGGGCGTGGTCGGCGATGACCCGCATCGACACGTCGTCGTCCGCGTCGGTCGCCCCGTAGCGCTTCCCGGCGAGCTTCTCGATGGCGCGGATGATGTTCTGGAAGACGTCGGTGTCGTAGTTCGAGCGCTTGCCCTGCGCGACCGCCGCCATGCGCTCGAGGCCGGCGCCCGTGTCGATCGAGGGCTTGGGCAGCGGGGTGAGGCCCCCGTCGGCGCCGCGCTCGAACTGCATGAAGACGAGGTTCCAGATCTCGAGCCAGCGGTCGCAGTCGCAGGCGACGCCCTGGCAGGCGCGACCGGCCTTCTCCTCCGCGCAGGGGATGTCGTTCCCCTGGAAGAAGTGGAGCTCGGAGCACGGGCCGCAGGGCCCGGTGTCGCCCATCGCCCAGAAGTTGTCCTTCGCGCCGAGCTTGTGGATCCGCTCCGGCGGGACGCCCTGCGCCTTCCAGAGGTCGTAGGCCTCCTCGTCCCAGGGCAGGGTCCCCTCGCCCGCGAAGACGGTGGCAGCGAGCCGCTCCTTCGGGATCGCGAGCCAGCGCTCGGAGGTGACGAGCTCCCACGCCCAGGCGATCGCGTCCTTCTTGAAGTAGTCGCCGAACGAGAAGTTCCCGAGCATCTCGAAGAACGTGTGGTGACGGGCGGTGAACCCGACGTTCTCCAGGTCGTTGTGCTTGCCGCCGGCGCGGACGCACTTCTGCGCGGTGGTGGCCCGGGAGTAGTCGCGCTTCTCACGTCCCGTGAAGACGTCCTTGAACTGGTTCATCCCGGCGTTCGTGAAGAGGAGCGTCGGGTCGTTCTGCGGGACGAGCGAGGAGCTGGGGACGCGGCGGTGCCCCCTCTCCTCGAAGAAGCGGAGGAACAGCTCGCGGATCTGGGCGGCAGTCTTCATGGCGGAGAGCGTTTTCTAACAGAGGGTTCGGCGCCTGGCTACCGGCCGGAGGAGCGCTGCGCGTCCGGGAGGACGACGCGCCAGCGCCCGTCCTCGCGCACCATCTCGACCTCCGCCGGGCCGGCCGCGCCCTCGACCTGCACGGCGAGCAGCGCCGCGTCGCGCGACTCGCGCCGGACCGTCACCGAGGCGAGCCGGCCGGCCGTGGGCGAGAGGTCCCCGAGCACGAGCTCGCGGCCGGTCGCGGGCAGGACCCCGGGAGCGGCGCGCGCGGCCACCTGCCTCGCCCGCTCGTCGAGCTCGGCGCGAGAGCGCTCCGAGAGCATGCTCCACACGGTGTCGGCGTCGCCCGCCCGCGCGGCGGCGGCGAAGACGCGGTAGCGGTCGGCCGGCCCCTCGGGACGCCGGCAGGCGATGGAGAGGAGCGCGAGCAGGGCGGCGCCGAGGGCCATCCTCGTGAATCGAGCGGTCATCTCGCCAGCATAGCCGCAGGCCGTGCTTCTCCGGGCACCCGGGTCGCCGTGCCGGGCGGGGGCCCGGCGTGCGGGGCGGCGGGCGAGCAGAAACGCGCGTCGTGTGGCTCGGCCGCTCCTCGCTCGGCCAGAGTCCACATATTTGGCACCGGCGGCGGCGCAGCGGTGAAGCCCGCGCGCTCGCCCGCACCTTCGGGTGGGGCTCGCCGGCCGATGAACCCGCGCACAGCATTTGCGCATCAGGAGGGGGAGAAGAATGCAGATCCGCAAGATGGCGCTGGCGTTGCCGTTCGCGTTCGGCATCGCCTGCTCGACGTCCCACGCGAACCGCACGGCCCGGGCCGAGGGGACCACGCCCGCGACCGCCAGCGAAACGACGGCGCGATCCGGAACGCAGAGCGACACCTATGGCACCTCGGGCAGCGCGACCGCCCAGAGCCCTGACATCAAGGGACACGACAGCGACAAGGTGCTGATGGGCAAGGTCGCGAGCGTGTCGTCGAGCTCGGTCTCGATCCAGTCGGACATGGGCGACAGCAGGACGCTCCAGGTCGTCCCCGAGACGATCGTCACCGTGGACGGCCGCACCGGCCAGATCTCCGACATCCAGCAGGGCCAGGACGTCCGCGCCAGCTTCAACGAGCAGGACGGCAAGCAGGTCGCGGTGAAGATCGAGGCGGCCCCGATGGCCGGCGGGACCAGCGGTCACATGGGCGGCGACATGGGTGGCCACATGGGCGGCGACACCAGCACGCCCAGCAGCGGCACGACCAGCGACACGGGCGCAGCGACCCCGGGCACGGGCAGCGGGACGGGCAGCGGCACGGGCACCACCGGCAGCGACACCTCCGGCAGCAGCACCCCCGGCACCAGCACCCCGTCAGACACCGGCACGAGCAGCGGCTCGACGGGCACGGGCGGCGGCTACGACACGTCCGGCACCGGCACGCGCCGTTAACACAGCGTGAAGGCCTCGACGCGGCGAAGCGCGCGGAGCGGCCCGGAAGACGACGCCCCCGGCCACGCGGCCGGGGGCGCTCGCGTCTCCGCTCGCCGTCACTCCGGCTTGCGCATCCGCAGGCGCCACACCGGCTGACCGGTCTCGAGGTAGCGCTTCTCGCGCGTGGAGGGGATCTCGTCGGGCGGCCGCTCCGCGAACGCGCCGGGCCCGGCCTCGTTCTCGAACCCCGCCTCCTCGAGCCGCACCACCGCCTCCCGCGCGTAGCGCTCGACGTCGGTGCGGAAGTCGAGCAGCCCGCCGGGCGCGAGGAGCCCGAGGAGCAGGGTCGACATGCGGTCGTCGACGAGCCGCCGCCGGACGTGCCGGCGCTTCCACCAGGGGTCCGGGAAGTGGACGTGGATCGCGGCGAGCGATCCCGCGCGGAAGAGGCGCGGCGCGAGGATGCGGGCGTCGCCCTGGATGACGACGAGGTTCGCGTGCCCGCGCCGCTCCCGCTTCTCCGCGACCTCCTCGGCGAAGGCGCGCCGCTGCTCGATCGCGACGAGCGCCCGGTCGGGGTACGCCGCCGCGAACCCGAGGGCGAAGCCGCCGTGGCCGCAGCCGATCTCGAGCTCCAGGCGGGCCGCGGAGGGCCCGAGCCGGGCCGCCCAGTCGGGCGCGAGGTCGAGCGCGATGGGGGCGTCGTCGTCGTTCGAGAAGATCATGAGCGCGCCTGTTTAGCATGCTAAGAAACCCGCGTGCTCCGCCGCGCGGCCCCGGCACTGCTCGTCGCCGTCGCGCTCGCCGCCGGGTGCCGGGGGTGCGGCTGCCGGGAGGCGGTCCGCGGTGCCCCCGCGGAGCGGTTCCTCCCACCCGGCGTGCGTGCGGCGGTCCTCGCGCCGGAGCTGGGCCGCGCCGCCTCCGACCTCGCCGCCCTCCACGCGACCGCCGCGTCCTTCCCCGGCGCGGGTGAGCTCGCCGGCGTGCGCGGAGCGCTCGCCTCCCAGCTCGGCTTCGATCCGCTCGACGGCGCGAGCCTCGCCGGCGCCGGCCTCGACCCGCGCCGCGCCGGAGCGCTCGCGCTCGCGGGCCCCGGCGGCGCG